>CBDTUG010000041.1:0-8151 GCA_965363555.1 uncultured Thermoanaerobaculia bacterium | reverse complement strand
AAGGTAGCCTGGACCGGGTTCCCCCCTAATTCGTACCATGTCATGATCGCTGCGGGATTGCTTGCCATTGGGTTCATGTCCGTCGCGCCGCGGACATTCATTGCAAGGAAATCAAGGGCTCTTTGTGCTCGCAACTTTGCCTCGGCACTAATGCGCATTCGGTCGGAGCTTCGTTTCATCGAGACGGTCAACTGAGAGGCCACCATCATCAAGAGGGTCGTCAAGCCCAGGGCCAAAAGGACCTCGATCAGGCTGAAACCGGCCTCACGGCGGATTGACGGTATCATGTGATTCTGCCTACTTTCGGACGCGTGCAGCATATCTCACAGCCTTTCCTCCGACGGAGCCCAGGTACTTGTTACCTGTACTTCCGGTGTTGGGTTCGACGAAAACGGAGACGACCCACTGAGTGCCACCGTCGGCAACCACATAGGTCACGCGATATCTGGATTGATCCTCGACGACCCCAAAACCAGCCGGACCCCAAAAGTCAAAGCCGGTGTCTGTACTGGCCACCGGGAGCTGACGGTTTCCCACCGCGAACGGCAGAATGCCGCTGTTGCCGGACACTCCTGAGGAACGGACCATTCGAATGATCTCGACGACGGCTTCTCCCCGTTGCACCATTTCGGTGTGCGCGGAGGTTCCGTGGAATGAGAGCAGGGCCATCGTAAACAGTTGCAGTACACCCACCAGAATGAAAAGCAGGATTGCCAACGCTGCAAGCACCTCGACCAGGGATTCGCCTTTTTCTTTGGAATGTCGGCTAATGGGCCTCTTCATGGTCGCCTCCTGTTTCATTTCGAAACCCCGACGGCCCACAATGGTGACAGGGCCAGATCGTAGGTTGGCGCCGATGCTTCCGGTGTGTCGCGATGTGTGATCGAAACTGTCTGACGGGCCGTCATCATGACGGTAGAGGTGCCGACGAAGGTTCGACCGTAGACGTCGCAACGGAGGATGGGGGCACCAGGTCCGGTTACCGTCAATTCCTGAGGGAAGTCCAGGCTGTCCAAGACGTTGGTTGCGGCGGCGTCAGTGGCAGTTGAGAAAGCCCGTGCGGTCCCGTCCCAGATCAGGAATACCGAGGCGTTTTGCTCCCTGGCATGGTTTGGAACTTCGTTGAGAAACGCAGTGAGCTCTCTAACATTGCTTTCCAGTTGGAATCGCCTTTGCAGGGTCTGGAGGTTTGTCAGCGAGATCAACGCCGCGATCCCAATGAGAATGGCCACGACCAGAATCTCCACCAGGGTCATGCCCCGCTGGTTGCCGGTCGGTCCCCTCGGGGGGGCCAATACAATCTCTTCCTGCAGACCCGGCGCGCTGGATCCGGCTCCCTTGGACAGGGCACTACGGAATGGGGACGGCTGGTGACTCATGATGACAAATTTATACCCAGTCCGCCCTGGTGACCAGTGTCCCCTGCGTGAAATCGATGTAGGTAGATAATGAAGAATCATGTGGGGAGTTCCTCCCTTTGAATGTGTGAATAAACCAACTTGAACGTCATCGAAAAGACCACAGCGAACGAATTCTATTCAGGAATTGGGGCCGGAGGCAGGGAACAGATAGCACAGGGCCGCGCCTCATTCCAGCAACCCCCCCTTGACAGCGTAGTAGGCCAGTTCGGCACTGTTGCGGAGTTTCATCTTTGAGAGGACCCGCGCGCGGTAGGTGCTGATGGTATTGACGCTGAGACACAGGTCGTCGGCGATCTCTTTGACGGTTGTGCCCTTTGCCAGCAATAGCATGACCCGAAGTTCTCGATCTGAAAGTCGATCGTGTGGCCTCCCGCCGCTGCCTTCGCCGACTTCTTCGGCCAATTGCTGCGCCAGGGCATCGTCGATATATCGCTTGCCGGCGGCCACGGTGCGGATGGCATCGATCAACTCATACGGGGTCCGTTCTTTGGTCAGATAACCCAGAGCCCCGGCCTTGATCGCCCGTACGGCGTATTGGTCGACAGGATGCATGCTTAACATCAAGACACCGATGTCTGGATGAAGGCGGCCGATCTCCTTGAGGATTTCGAGGCCGCCCCGGCCGGGCATCTGAATATCGAGGAGAATAACGTCGAATGATTTCTCCCGGAGGAGTTCCAGGGCGGCGGCGCCGTCCTGAGCTTCTCCACCGACGGAAATGTCCGCGGTCTGCTCGAGGATTTCCGACAGACCCCGGCGGAAGATCGTATGGTCGTCGGTCAAGAGCACTGTGATCATTCTTGAGCTCCTTGGTTGAGAGGCAGAGCGACATTCAGGGTCGTTCCGGCGTGAGCGCCGATCGGTCCAATGGTCATCTGTCCGTTCAGGTTTCGGACGCGCTCTTGAAGTCCGAGGAGCCCGAATGCCGAGGGTAACTTGAGAGGATCCTCCTTGAGGCCCACCCCATCATCTGAGATCTCCATCGTAATCTTGTCACTCCCGGGCTCAATCGTTGCCAGAATCCTCGTAGCGCCTGCGTGGCGCAGGCAGTTGGTTGCCCCCTCTTGGAAGGCCCTGAAGAGGGTTTCTTTTTGTTCCGCATCCAGCAGGGGCTCTTTCGGTGGGAGATTGAGCTCGATGACGACATCGGTTTTTCGTTGCAGGTCTTCAGCGAGTGCCTCAACGGCGGCATTGAGGCCGACGTCGTCAAGCAGGAACGGCCTGAGTTGCCGACTTATGCTGCGAATCAAATCAATCATCCCGTCGATATCCTCGGACATCCGGTGTGCCCGGTCCAATTGTCCGCTCTCGCTCCGGGCCAGATCGCCTTCGATTAGGGCCAGGTTGATCTTGAGGACAGTCAGGGCTGCACCCAGGTCGTTGTGGATTTCATGAGCGATTTGGGTGCGCTCTTTGTCTCGCAGACTCTCGAGGTGCAGTGCGAGGCCCCTCAGTTGTCGACGGTGGTCCTGGAGTTCACTTTCGGTCCTTTTTCTCTCGCTGATATCTTCGCAGCTGGTGACGGCGCCGATTGGTTTTCCTGATGGGTCCAGAACGGCATTCGAGATCAGTTGAACCGGAAATTCCACACCATCTTTTCGACTGAGTCTTGTCTCCCTTTTTGAATACTCCCCGGCGAGAATTTTTTCAACGCCCTTCTCCGGCAACACTCCTCCGCGGCCTTGATCAAGGTAATGGCCGACCAACTCATCAACTGAAGATCCAGTCATTTCCGCTTCGGCCTGATTTGCAAACAAGATCCGGCCATCGGTGTCGGAAATTGTGATTCCGATCTCCATCGTTTCGACCGCTTCCTTAAGTAGATGGAGCTGCCGGTCAAGTTGGATTCTCAGGCCGTATTCTCGCCGAAGGGATCGCCAACGCAAGAGCATCAATACGACCAGTATCGAGGCTATGGAGACTGTCATCAGCAGAAGGTCGCCGAGGTGGCCTTCGGGCTCCAACCAGAAGCTCGACCGGCTGTAAATCCAGTATTGAAGGATAAAACCGATCAGTAGGAAGAGGACGACGATGGCGGCGATTCGCTCCTGAAAAAGTCGCCGGGCCATTGTATTTTCGCCGGACTCGAGAAAGACTGAAGGCTGTCCCGGTGGTCTTTCTGGACTCGAGTCAGGTGTGGGTTTCATTGAGTGAGCCGGCGCCGTTCATCCCGCCCTATCCGGCGGAGGTGCCGGATGTTTGGTCCCCGGAACCATGGGGCTGTGAATCCTCGGTTGCGTCAACCCCCTCTACCTGTGGTCGCTCGGGTATGACCTCGGATGCGCTGGCCGAGATCCGGACCTCTTGAACCTCTCCGGTCACTGGAATGATCATGGAAAAACTAGTCGTACCTCCTTGGGGAAGGACCGACGCCAGGCTGACGGCGCCCTGTCCGAGACTGCCGCCGTCGGCATCTACGGCAACCCCGGTCACAGTCGTTTTTTCAAGATCATTAATGCCGTCATTCGTCACCGATCCGGTCACAGTGACACCGGTGTCACCCATGGAATAGCGAACCCCTGATATTCTCAGCGGGATTGCGGGCGCCTCCTGGTCGTCGGTATCGCTTTCGGCATCCTGGCCTGATTCCTTTTTCTTCGATTTGTCGACATGGCCGACGTCCTGGTCCGTAATGGTCAGACCCTGGTTCTCGGCTAGATCGGCCGGCATGACCAACTTACCAGGAGTTGGTTTCTTTGAAGTCGGCGCTGGGTTTGACCTGGTTTCGGGAACCAGGCCAGAGGCTTGAAGGTCGATGTCACGTTTCTCAAACTGTTGCATTCTGCCATCAGGCAACTCGACGACAACAGCGCCCCGCACGATCGTCAGGGAGATGGCTTCAATCGTTGACCCATCTTTGAAGACCAGAGTCTGGCTCACTTCTCCGGATGCCAACGGTACGGCTCCCAACAAGATAGCCAGCACAAGTCCGAGAATCTCCATGTGTTTGTGTGTCATGTTCAATCCCTCAAAGCCAGTTTACCATCGGAGAGGGAGGCTGTCAGCCGTGTGCGCTCGGCCCGCAAAAATACGATCTCGGCCTTCGGTCTTGACCTTGTAGAGAGCAAGTGTCGGTGGGCGTCAGCAGGCCGTTATTCCGGCTTCCGATCTACAGGCGCCCCTCGATGTCTGTCGTGATCGTGTGACTGGTGTTTTGGGGGAGATTGTCGGCGTCTTTTAAGAGCACCGAACGAAAATGAAGCAGGATCAAGAGGGTCGCTCGTCGTTGATGCAGCATCAGAGGCCGTTATTCGGCAACCGTTGTCAGAATGGAAGCTGCGAATGCACGCGGAAGTGGACGATGCCTCGTGTGTGCATGCTGCGGGGAATCGGAACCAGGTGGAACATCACTGCAATCCGGCGAGGCCGGGCTATTCGTGGCCTATAGGGTATAATAGGAAGGAGCGACCAGAATACTTAAGAGGCCTCTGTGGTTGTTCTTTGTTGGAAGTGGGCCTGATGGAGGTTGGCGTCATGAATTTCGTAAGTCAAATACTCGTGATGTGTTGTGTGGCTGTTCTGATGGTAATTGCCCCACAGGGCCTTGGAGCCGACGATTCTGAACCGACTCAGACTCCGACCCCAGTCCCGACGAAGGTGCCCGAAAAACGCCCGAAGACACTCTCCGATCTGGCTGGGGGGATTAAACTGCAGCAACCGGAAGGGGAGAATGTGAGTGGGGTTGTCATCGACAATGCCAACTTGAAGGCCATGGGTGATGGAGCTGTTTTTTCTCAAGGAGGGTCGTTGAGTTCTTCGGCTCCAGGACCGGGGACAAAGCGCTCAAATTCAGGTTCAGACACCTCCATGAGGACGTCAGGAGAAATGGAACGTCTGCGCGGAAATGTCCAGAATCTTGAAGCCCAGAGGAAAGCACTTGATGATGCGGCGAATGAACGCAACAAGACAAATATGTATACGGGAGCCGGGCCGCAATACCGTCCACCAGGAGTTGAGGATCCCCTCGATTTACAGCGCGAAAAAGTTGATCGTGAGTTGGATACAGCCAAAAAGAACTTGAAGGCCGCAGAAAGAAAGGCTCGACGGAAAGGGCCGTCTTCGCCACAGGAGCACGAGCCGCCGCCCACGGATGACTGAACGCAGGAGTCTTGGCTGACGACGCTCCGGTAAGCGTCAGTCGAATTTGGTTCCGGCTCAGCCGGGTTGGCTATCACCCACGCTGGAGGCGACGCGATTGCGGCCTTCGGACTTTGCTCGATAGAGACCTGTGTCGGCGGTTTTCAACAACTTTCGAGGATCGTCGGATGCGGATGGGATCATCGCGCCGACTCCGCAGCTGACTTCGATCTTGGGTTTGGCCGGCGAGGGCCCATTTCGCTCTTCCAGGCCGGCAATGGCAATTCTCAGTTGTTCCGCCACTACCAGGGCGCCCTCGAGGTCCGTTCCGGGAAGCACAACGGCAAACTCATCGCCGCCATACCTTGAAACAGAGTCCCCGCTCCGAGGCAAGGCGTCAGAGATTGTCGCGGCGACCGCTTTGAGGCACTCATCTCCTTCGGGGTGACCGTAGTCGTCGTTAAATTCTTTGAAGTGGTCGATGTCCACGAGGACCAGCGCCAGCGGCTGGCCCGATCGGATCGCTCGCCGCCACTCGGCCTCAAGAACCCGATCGAACTGACGTCGGTTTCCGATCCCCGTCAATGAATCTGCATATGACAGGCCGATCAAGGCCTCGTTTGCGGTGGCCAGTTCCCGGGTCCGGGAGTCGACCAACAGGGAGAGCAGCTTCTCTCGTGCCCGGAGCGCCCGAACCCTCGCGTGAAACCCGAGCCAGACTAAGAAAACCAGCGCCAGGACCATCAGCAGGATGGCCCACCAGGTATCCCATGGTGCCGGCTCGACCCCGAAGGTGAAATCCGCAGGTCCTGAGACATTTCCCGCGGAATCGCGGCCCCAGACCCGGAAGGTGTATTCGCCGTCGTCCAGGGTCTGGTATTCCTTTCGATTTTCCCGGGTCCAGGGCATAGGTTTGTCGTCCAGTCCTATCAACTGGGTCTGGAATTGGGTTTGGCTCTCCTTGAAAAAGGACATCAAGGCGTAATTGAAGATGATGTGCCTGTGTTTGGATGTGAGGACCGAACCATCAGCAAGCGGCCCTGAATCGGCCATTCCCGACGTGGCGCCGAGGATCAGCGAATCGGCGTGGTGATCTATTTTTTCGAACGCGGGATCAAATACGGCCGCCCCTCCGACGGTCCCGACCCAGATTCGACCTTCATCATCGGCGAATGCGGCGCCCTGATTACCTTCATTGAGGGGGAGGCCATCCTCGGTCGTGAACGTGGCGATTTCGTAATCTCCGGGTCCGGTTGCCGGGAACTCAGTCTGGGTCAGTCGGTTGACCCCTGCGTTGGTGACCACGTAGAGGTGGCCTGTTTCATCTCCGACGATCTCATTGATCACGGGATTGGAGAGGGCTGGATGTGTCGTGTCGGTCAAGGAAAACAGGACGGTGGCGTCATCCTCTGCATCGAGGATCGTCACGCCCCCACCGTCCGTACCGACCCAGATGCTGCGTCGTCCACCGGTGTCGGTTCTTTCAAACAAACATTGCACTGCGGAGTTGAGCAGACCCTGGTTGCGGCCGATAACATGCCATTGGCCCCATTGCAGCGTTGCCAAGCCCTCAGTTGACCCAACCCATAGCTTTCTGCTGCCGTCCGCTTCCTCGGTTTCGAGAAGGGTCAGGATTGAACCGAAGGGTGGGCTATCTTTTGAACCGACACGAGTCCATTGTCCCTTCGAGAAACGGGCCAGACCGTGCCGAGTTCCGACCCACACCACCGTTAATCCGTCATCGGAACGGGTTTCCAGGATGGTCTGAACCATGTTGGACGGGAGGGCGCCATTTTCCTCCGAAAAAAGTGTCCATTTGTCCTGGGAAAACCTCAGGAGGCCGCCGTTCCGGGTTCCAACCCACAGCACGGGCCGGCCTTCAGCAGTGCGACCTTCGCCGAGGCACTGCACGGTCCGTGTTGGCAGTTCGTCGGTGAAATGGGTCCATCGACCTGCTGCGAGGCGGGAGAGACCTTCTCCGTCCGCCCCGAGCCACAGGATCTTCGATCCGTCAGCGGCAGTTGTTTCCAAAATGGCGTTGATTGGGGAAACCCGGGGCAGGTCATCTGGAGCAAGTCGTCGCCAAGAACCCTCAACGAGCTGGGCGAGGCCGCCGTTTCGGGTCCCGACCCATAAGGTGGCAGGACCGTCGATGGGATGGGTCTCGAGCAGGCTGTAGACCGCGTTTGAGGGGAGACCTGTTCGAACGGAGATTGTGTCGATATTCCCCTTGTAAACCCTGACCAAACCGCCGCCGTCGGTTCCCGCCCATAGAGAGTGTCCGCCTTCTATCGAAGTTCCCAGCACAAGGCTGGTCAAGAAATTGCTGGGGAGACCATGCTTCGTAGTGACCGAAAACCAGGTGCCGTCACCGTTGAGCCGGGAAAGCCCCTCTCCGTAGGTGCCGATCCAGAGCGCTCCCGGTCCCTCGTCATCGGGAGCCCGGACAATACTATTGACTGAACCTGTGGGGAAGCCGGGCTCGACGGAAAATCGGTCAGAGCCTGGTCTGAGAACGGCCAATCCAGTCTCGGTGCCGACCCACAGGGTCGTGCCTGTACCGTCTTCTTCAGCCAATAGGCCCCAGATCATGTTGCTGGGCAGACCGTCTTCGGTAGTAAATAGAGTCCACTGATCGTCCTGAAGGCGTCCC
>CBDTUG010000040.1:0-8271 GCA_965363555.1 uncultured Thermoanaerobaculia bacterium | reverse complement strand
GGGAAGTCAGGACGCTGGAATACGGGGTGGTGGGTCAGGGATGTCCTATTTTGACGTTGGGCGTTGGGCGTTGGACGTTGAACGTTGAACGTTCTATCCTGCCCTGATGAATTCGCGCTTGGTCAAGTTTCTGACCCGTTTGGTCTGGGCGATCGTTCTCGGGTGTCTCGTCGGAGCATTTGGCGGGTGGCTGGGTGCGAGGGTTCTCCATATTCCACAGCTGGACCAGTTGCCGACCTACCGGCCGGCCACCACCTCTCACATCTTTGCTGCCGACGGCAGTGTCTCGGGCACCTTTGCTTTGGAGAGACGGGTTGAACTGCCGCCGGAAGGCATTCCGGACTCCATCAAATTGTCGATCGTTGCGATCGAAGACGCCAATTTTTATAGCCACGGTGGCGTTGATCCAAAGGCGATCCTCAGGGCGGTGATCGGTTCGGTCATGACCGGCCGTTTGGGTGGTCGAGGGGGCGCTTCGACTCTGACCCAACAGATGGCCAAGAACCTTTTCCTCAGCCGGGAACGCACCCTCACTCGGAAGGTCAAAGAGATGTTTCTGGCGATGGACATGGAAAAGCGTCTTTCCAAGGATCAGATCATCTCGGTGTACGCCAACCAGATCTACCTGGGGCAAGGCGCCTACGGGGTCGAGGCAGCAGCTCAGGTGTATTTCGGGAAACCAGCCGCAGATTTGGAGCTTCACGAGGCCGCGATGCTGGCCGGGATGATTCAAAATCCTGAGCGTCTCCACAATCCCCTGAGAAACCCGGAGGGCACAAGGAACCGTCGGAATCATGTGCTCGGCAAGATGGTGGAGTTGGGGTCCATCGACCGAGGGGCCTATGAGACGGCGGTGAACGCACCGTTGGGCGTTTCGATTCACAAGGAGAGAAAGGTCGGCGGCGACTATTTTGTCGAGCACGTCAGAAAGACAATTGAACAACGATATGGCACGGACGCTCTCTATACGGCTGGTCTTCAAGTCGACTTGACGCTGGACCCCTTGCTGCAACGGGCAGCGGAACGGGCTGTCAGAGAGGGGCTGGTCGAACTGGATACGACCCGCCTGGGTTACAGGAAGCCGCCCAATGTTGTGGCCTCAAATCAGGCGGTCGATGCGCAGTCATACCAAGATCCTTCCTGGGAACGGATGCAGTTTGAATCGTTGTTGATGGTCAAGGCCGTCATTCTGGAGGTCAGGGGTACAACAGCTCGGTTGAACATTGCAGGTCGGGAGGCGAAACTCAAACTTGAAGATGCCGCCTGGACCAGGACTTCCTCGTTGCGTCGAATCCTGACTGAGGGAGACCTCGTGCTGGTGCGTCTCCCGGAGGTCCTGCCGGAAGAGGGTTCGAATGACGAACTGAGGGTTTCCCTGGTGCAGGAGCCGGAGATCGAAAGCGCCCTGCTGGCGATGGACAACCGGACCGGGGCCGTTCTGGCGATGGTCGGAGGTTTCGATTTTGA
Organism: uncultured Thermoanaerobaculia bacterium; assembly: GCA_965363555.1. Classification (GTDB taxonomy): domain Bacteria; phylum Acidobacteriota; class Thermoanaerobaculia; order Thermoanaerobaculales; family Sulfomarinibacteraceae; genus DAOWGJ01. The sequence goes on along the minus strand of CBDTUG010000040.1, from coordinate 6,804 downwards.
GCGGTCGGAGTTCAATCGTGCGATCCAGTCCAAACTCCAGTGCGGCTCGGCATTCAAGCCGTTCGTCTACCTAACGGCTTTTGAGCGGGGTTTTACACCGGCAGATACGGTCTTTGACGGTCCGGTTCTCTTTCCGGATGGAACCGGGGAGTTGACCTATTGTCCCAAGAATTACTATGGGAAATATTTTGGTGTGGCGACCCTGCGTCGGGCGCTTGAGCTGAGTTTCAACGCCAGTGCGGTCAAACTCCAGGACCTGGTCGGCGGTCAGGCTGTTGTGGAGACCGCCAAGGCTATGGGCATCTCGACGCCGCTCAGGCCATACGCTTCACTTGCCCTGGGCACGCTGGGCGTTCGGCTGATCGATCTGGTCCGGGCCTATGCCGGGTTTGCCAACCTCGGCGAAATTCCGACGCCGCATTTCATATCGGAGGTCCGTGATAGGGATGGAAGGTCTCTGGATCGTTTCTATCCCACGCTCGAACGGAAGGCCCCTGCCGCCGCCAGCTATCTTCTTCTTCATGTTCTCGAGGGCGTTGTGCAGCACGGTACCGGCCAAAAGGCCAAGGTCTTGGATGCCCATCTTGCGGGCAAAACCGGCACAACTGACGAATACTCCGACGCATGGTTCGTCGGCTCCTCACCCCGTATCACAGTGGGGGTGTGGGTTGGCCGGGACAAGAAGGCGCCGATCGGGAAGAGGATGACCGGCGCCGCGGCGGCCTTGCCGATCTGGATCAAATTCATGGAGACCTACTTGGAGACGCTGGATGAGGCGGCGAGGGCTGAGCGTTTTCCGGTGCCGGCCGGTGTTGTATTCAGTGCGGTGGACTGGTATTCCGGCCATGTGGTTGTGCCGGCATGTGCCGATCGAAGTCGGATTGTTCTGGAGGCCTTTCTTGATGGGACTCAGCCTCTTATGACCTGCGAAGGTGACGATCCGGACCTTTGGCAATTGCCCTGGCTTTTTCAGCAGGCCCACTACACGCCTCGGATCGGGGAGCTGATGCCCGACCTTCTGTCTCTGGCTCGCGCCGACGAGCGCATCGAAGAGGCCAAAGAAGAAGAAGAGGCCAAAGAACTCGAGGCCGCTTCAAATCAGTGAGGCCGGGATCAGTGGCTGACGGCTGATAGCCTCTTCACGGGTTGGCAGGTTCCCTGTGTTCGGTTATGGTGTGCCAGTCGTGCGAATCACGGAGGTTTGGGGTCCATGAAAGAGTCTTTTTGGAGATCGCTGACCCAAAGCAGTCGCTGGAGGACCATCCTTCTGCTGCTCGCCTTGGTGGGGCTGCTCTACGTCTTTCTGGTCAGCATCGGATTGTTGGGCGCCAGCTTCAAGCTCTTCGGAAAGGGATTTGCCCAGGGGTTGATCGAGACCTCGAGCAACCCGATCGTCGCCTTGTTTGGTGGGATTTTGGCGACGACGTTGCTCCAGTCGTCATCAACGACCACCTCGATTGTCGTCGGCCTGGTGGCAGCAGGATCGTTGCCGTTTACAAGTGCCGTCTACGTCATCATGGGCGCCAACATCGGCACCTCGGTGACCAATACCCTGGTCAGCCTGGGTCACATCACGCGTGGTGAGGAATTCAAGCGGGCCTTCGCCGCGTCGACCGTGCATGACTTCTTCAACGTCATGGCGGTTTTGATCCTGATGCCCCTGCAGTACTTTTTCAATATTCTCGGTCGATTGGCATGGATGATGGAGGAGGCCTTCGCTCAAGTTGGCGGCCTGCATTTTGCCAGTCCGATCAAGATCATCACTATGCCTTTGATCCACTTCCTGGTTGACCTCGCCAACGAGAGACCGTGGCCCCTGGTCATCCTTTCGCTGATCATGATGTTTCTGGCACTCAGGTATCTGGTAAAGGTGCTTAAAATCGTCATCATGGCCCGGGTCGAGGCCTTTTTTGACACTGTCATCTTCAAGAATGCCGGCAGAGCGATGCTTCTCGGGATCATGCTGACCGTGCTGGTCCAGTCCTCGAGCATCACGACCTCGCTGGTCGTTCCCCTGGCCGGAGCAGGTATTCTGACGCTGACACAAATTTTTCCATACACCCTGGGCGCCAATATAGGCACAACGATCACGGCGATATTGGCTGCACTGTCTCTCGGGGTGGAGGTGTCGGTCGCAGTGGCCTTTGCCCACCTTCTGTTCAACATCCTCGGGATCTGTGTCGTGTGGCCCATCCGAGCCGTCAGACACGTGCCGTTGATACTGGCTCAGGCGTTGGCCGAAATTGCAGCGTCTCACCGTTGGCTCGCGGTCGTCTATGTGTTGACGGCCTTTTACATCGTTCCGTTCATCGTCATTCTGGTATTGGGGTAGGACAATGCTCAAACAATTCCTTGAGATCTTTCGCAAAGACAATCTTTTGCAGCAAGCATTCGACCGGTCCGTCGAAATGTTGGAACTGGACAGCCGGATGTTTACGACCGCTGTCGAAAGTCTCCGCAGGAGAGACGACGCCCGGTTGGACATGGATGTCTATGCCGCCGACCAAAAGATCAACCACTACGAGCGCGAGGTCCGGCGTAAGGCCGTAACACATTTGGCTCTGGGTCAGGATGCCGATTTGCATGGTGGCATGGTGTTGATCAGCATCGTTATTGACATCGAGCGCATCGGTGACTACACCAAGAATATTGTTGATTTGGCCTTGAGACATGCGGAGCGCCTGCAGTGCGGTCAATTCGAAAAACGGGTATGCCGCATTGAATCGGCCGTCATGAAGGCCTTCGACACTCTGATCAAGGCCCTTCCGGAATCCGACTCTGATTTGGCTGCCGAAGTGATGTCGGAGCACTGGTGGATTGCCAGAAAGACCGATGACATCGTTAACCAACTGATCGACGGTGAAAGTGATGTCGAGGGCTCGGATGCTGTCGCGTTGGCCCTCTATTCTCGGTTTCTCAAGCGGATTTCGGCCCACCAGATGAATATCGCCTCGAGCATCGTCAATCCATTCGATCGTATTGGTTTCAGGGAAAAGAGCACCGAGGCGGGAAACGCCGACACCCAAGCCTGATCCTCGACAACCCGGTGGAGCCGGAACCAAAAAACGACTGACCGGCCCGCCGGGCAGCGGCACCAGGTTGCAAGCTACTTTATCAAGAAACACAACGCGCTCCTCGGTCGTCCAGCCTCAAGAGGGCGCTCCGAGGCGTTAATTAATGATCTGAAAACACTTTGTCATTGTTACACTTCTGAGGAGATTGGGGCAACAATCTGATTGCTCGCTCTGTTCTCAGGAAAGGTTGAATAATGGCTCTGGAAATCGAACGAAAGTTTCTCGTCAGAGACAGCCGGTGGAAGAGCCTCGCCGAAAGGATTCTGTATCGGCAAGGCTATCTTTCAATCGACAAAGAACGGACAATTCGTATTCGCGTGGTTGGCGAGACAGGATTTCTGACGATCAAGGGACAGACCGTCGGCATCAGTCGGTTGGAATTCGAATACCAGATACCGGTCGATGATGCACAGCACATGCTGGACGAACTGTGCCAAAAACCGATCATCGAGAAGCACCGTTCAACGATAGAACACGGCAGCCTAGTTTGGGAGGTGGACGAGTTCCACGGTGTCAACGAGGGTCTCATCCTCGCCGAGGTTGAGCTCCAAAGTGCTGACCAACAGGTCGACATTCCGGATTGGATCGGGGAAGAAGTCTCGGGAGACGCCAGGTATTTCAACGCCAATCTGGTCAAGAACCCCTACACAACCTGGTAAGAACAGCCTCCATTGGGCGTGACGGCGCTGGTTGTCTGTGAAACACCGGAGGACAGGAACAACAGAGGTATTTTGTGGTGAAATCTGTGCGAGGCTCGGGATGTGAACCTTGATTCGGCGACTCGAATAATTTTGGTTCTTGGTGAGTTTCAAAATTCCCTTACAATGCTGATGGTTTGAAGGCTGGAGGGCCCATGGCGCAGCAGGATTTCCGTCCTTATGTTTCTTCAGAGACGTCGATGCCCGAGCTCACGCTCAAGGCGCTACTTCTCGGTATTGTGATGGCCGTTGTTCTCGGAGGGGCCAATGCCTACCTCGGCATGAAGGTCGGACTGACCGTCGCGGCGACATTCCCGGCGGCCGTCGTTGCGATGGCAGTATTGCGGCCCTTCAGAGCCAACATCCTGGAAGAAAATCTCTCGCGAACGACTGCCTCGGTTGGAGAGAGCCTGGTTGCAGGAGCCATATTCACAATTCCTGCCTTCATTCTGACCGGTGCATGGGAGGAATTTCATTACCGTGATGCCACCCTGATCATGGGTATCGGTGGTGTTCTTGGGGTCCTCTTTGTCATCGTTCTGAGGAGAACCCTGGTCGTCGAGGCTGGCTTGCCCTTTCCGGAAAGCGTAGCTGCTGCCGAGATTGTCAAGGCGGGACAGAAGGGTCAGACCGGTGCTGGACTGGTATTTGGCGCGATGGGAGTGGCGGCCCTTTGGGAACTGGTCAAGAACTCCTATGGCATCCAGATCATCAAGGATGGCATGAGTTATTTCGTCAACTTCAGCAGCTCAACAATCGAAATTGCGGGCCGCAAGATCGACTACACCGGAGGCGTTCTGTTTTCGACTCCTGAGGCCTCGCCGATGGTGATGGGTGTCGGCTTCATCGTCGGTCTGCGTATTTCGGCGATCCTCTTTTGTGGAGCGATCATGGGCTGGCTGGTTTTGGTGCCGCTGGCGTTGTTCCTCAATCCGGCCTTGGTCGTAGGTGTCCAGGATGAGGCAGGTTTCATCTCGTTGGCAGTTGACGTCTGGTTCAAACAAATTCGTCCGCTGGCTGTGGGAACAATGATCGTGTCGGCGTTTTACACGCTTTTCACCCTTCGGGGATCGCTTGTGACCGGCGTGAAGCAAGCATTTTCCGGTCTGTCGGCCGGAGGGGAGAGTGGTCCGGCATTGCGCACCGAAAAGGATCTGAGCTTGCCGCGAGTCTTTGTGGCGATCGGTGTCATGGCAATACCGATGTTCTTCCTCTACAGGTACTTTTCAGGGTCGACCCTCGGAGCCGGCGTATTGACGGTGGTGATGCTGATTCTCGGACTTCTGTTCGCCGCGGTCGCTGGATATCTGGTTGGTTTGGTTGGTAATTCCAACAATCCGATTTCGGGCCTGACGCTCAGCGCTTTGGTGATCTCAGCGCTGTTGATGGTTCTGATGGGTGTGACCGGCGTTCACGGTGTGGCGGGCGTGCTTGGTGTTGCAGGTGTCGTATGCTGCGCGGCCGGTGTTGCGGGTGACATGATGCAGGATCTCAAGGTGGGTCATCTGCTCGGTGGCACTCCGTGGCGCATGGAAGTCGCCGAGATCATCGGCGTGGTCGCTGCGGCCCTGGCTCTGCCTGCGGTGCTGGCAGCGCTCGATACGGTTTACACCATTGGATCTGTTGAACTGCCGGCGCCTCAGGCCGGACTGATGGCACTGATGTCCCAAGGCATCGTCGGCGGCGAAATGGCCTGGCCGCTGGTGATCGTGGGGGTTTTCCTTGGTATTGGCTTGATCCTCATCGGCGCGCCCGCGCCGATGCTGATCGCGGTCGGAATGTACCTGCCCTTCCAAACGACCTCGGCGGTTTTTGCGGGCGGCATTTTCAAAGCGATCCTCGAGTGGTTCATGAAACGCAAGAACGCCACAGAAGCCGAAACGAAAAAGGGTGAAAACGCCGGCATACTCGTGGCATCCGGTCTTATCGCGGGCCAGAGTTTGATGGCACTCTTACTGGCGTTTGTCGTGCTCTATGGAAGTGTGGTCTTGAAGCTCCCGGAGGGTGAGAAAATCTTGCCGCACCTCGCAGAGAACTTCTGGCTTGGGTTGATGGTGTATCCGCTGTTGCTGGTGATGTTGGTCGGCATTCCGCTTCTGCGCATGCGCAGGACCTGACACAGGGTCGTGGAAAACAGCGTCAGCAAAGAGCCTCGTCCGGGCAGCTTGCGACCTGTGCGACTGGCTGAGTGGAGCGAACGTGACGGTGTGATCGTCGTCGAATGCCCGAAACCACAAGGTCCCTTGTACAGAGAACTTGCCGCCTGGCTTGCCTGGTTGACCGGCCCGCAGAGGATCCGTCTCGATGACATCGGCAGCGATTGCTGGCGTCGCTTCGACGGCGAGGCCTCGCTGGAACAGATCACTGCGGTGATCGCCGAAGCACGGCCGGAAGATCAAGAGAGCCTCGACCTTCGTATCAGCCTTTTTCTCAGTGTGCTGACGGACCGCCGGATGGTGCGACTGGATCCGTGAGACGCTGTCGAAGCCGGAGGCGAAGCCAGGAATGTCTCCCTGAGCTTCTGGATCTTCCGGGGTTTTCCGATGATGGCGATCCAGTCCTTGTCTTCCAAGACGGTATCGCCCGACGGGACGATCAAATCATCGTTCCTGCGAATCAGGGCGACCAAGCATCCATGGGGGAGATGGAGATCGCCCAAGGAATGACCGATCAGCCATCCCCCTCGTTTCTCGGGTTGCGATTGCAGGGACAAGAACCGCTCATCCCTCAGCAAGACCTCCTTGAGTTCCTGCTCGTTGCGGGCGCCTGACCACTGTGGCATGAAGTCGGCATCGTCGACCTGACCGGCCAACTGGGCCAGGATGCGCAGGTGCTGCCCGGGATCATGCTCTGGACGGATGAGAATCGCTCGGGTCAGGTGTTATTATTTTAAGGAGACGGTAACAGCGCGGCCGGCCGGCGATCAGGTTGCTCAGAGCCGCATACAGCAGAAAAAGGAGAGGCTTTGGCTACGATTCTCTCGATCATCCTTGGTTTTCTTTTTGCCTCCCTCGCATCGGATCACATCGGCA
>CBDTUG010000039.1:0-8337 GCA_965363555.1 uncultured Thermoanaerobaculia bacterium | reverse complement strand
AGCTGAGGAAAACTCGGAGCGGCTTGCCGCGGAGTGTTTTCCAGAGGGTTGTGGGGGCGTGTTGGAAACTTGTGCCGGAGGAGCGAAGCGATCTCCCAGGCCGGGTTTTCCACACGCGTCCATAATCCCCGGCAGCCCCGTCAATTCCACAGCTTGAGGGGGTCTGGCGGCGCTCTCACGGACTCGAACGGCGGTGGGTTCGAATCCCGCCGGGCGCACCATTAGAATCAATCACTTACGTCACCCTTTTGGGTGGCGTTTTTTTGCATGGTCAAATATGTGATCAAACTGCGGCAGCAAAAAAGGCACCAGTGCACGCGCTTTCGAAGGCCGGGCTTGGAAACAGCGTCAGGGGCAGGAGACTGCGTCAGGGGCCGGGGCAGCGGCAATCTCTGCAACGAGCACCCGATCGTCTCCCTGGGTTGTGTCTAGTCGATCTATCCTTTCGTCAGCCGAACCGAAACGCCGTTGACCGCCTGAGTCTCTATCCCCAGGAAGAAAGGTGCCTGTTTCTTGCTCGTCACCTTGATCTTGACACTGTTGCCGCCGGCCTTGACTTTGTAGGTCGCTCCGGCAGCGAAGGTGAACTGTTTCGCCAGTTCTTTGGCAATATCCTTTTTCTTGGATTTGGCGAGGACGTTGAGTTTCACGAGCGTTGGCGTTCCTCCGGTGGGCTCTATAACAAACGAGAGCACACCGTTGGTCTCGGCCTTGCCTTCAACAATAATCTTCCAGGAAGATCGGTATACCCGGGAAGCCCGAGTCTCCTGTAATGGCTCTGCCTCGGTCGGCGTTAGCGTCGACGGAGCTTCGGGCTGCGCTTCGGTCTGCGCCGGCTGGGCTTCGGTCGCCTGGGCCTCGGCCTGGGGCTCGGACTGGGGCGGAGTTTCCTGGGCAGACACCCAAGCTCCGGACAGGAGCAGCGTTCCAACCATAGCTAACCTAAGAGCATCCGACGACAGAGATTTCGATACGTGGGTCATGAGCATTTCTCCTTTTGCGATCTTTAGACCTTAATAACTCGACAATACTATGGTATCTCGAATAGTGGATGGCTGGTTTTCAACACAATACTTTGACATAGCGGCCACTCACGGCGAACGCGCTGGAAGATGAACCTACTTGTAGTTACTGTTCTCGGTTGCGATCTCGAGCTGCAGGCCTTTCCAGGTGGCCTTCGTAACGGAGCGCACGGGGTAGCTTGGGCCGAACTCCAGGATGCCGAACTCAAGATCGAGGGAGACTGGAGACCCTTCAACAGTTGTTGTGACGGCGGCCGTGGTCGGCAGAAGGTCCGGCAGCGAGAAGCGAATCTCCACGGAGTCACCATTGGTGACGACATCGTGGGACACAAGAATTAGGGTGTCACCGCTGGTTGTCATTGCCGCCGTCGCCACCGCCCTCTCGGCGAAGAGCGGGTTCAGATACGCGTCGAGCTGGCTCTTGACCTCCGTCACGAATGTGTAGGCCGCCTCTCGCTCCTTCTTTGAAAGCTTTTTGCCGTTTGGAAACCGGACTTTTTCTTTGTCAACCTGGCTGCCGACCTGCATCCTCTGCTGCGTGCCGTCGGGGTAATTTCTAATCGTGTACTTATCGACTCGTTTTTGTACGCCGTCGACGGTGAAGGTGTAAACCGACGTCCAGGTATAGCTCCGGAGGGCTTTCTGGTTTGCATGCAGCGCGGTTGCCATCTGCTGCTGATCAGGCAGAGGCTGGGCGCCGATCGTTGCGGCGCCGAGCACCACCATGATCCAACTCACGACTGAGAATTTCGATGTGTTCAACGGGTTCTCCCTTCCACAGGCTGCAAAGCCTACCAGAATTCCGGCTGGGAGTCGGATGGAGAAGAGTAATGTCCCCTATAAATTTCTCCGCGGAAACCCTTGATTTCCTCGACTTTGGCGAAAAATCGCTCATTTCCGCCTCGGGAACTTCGATCCGGTCCTGGGGTCCGGCATTAAGGATCGGCTCGTGCTGGATGATGACTACCGAACCCTCGACAGGATTGGCGGAAACCGACAGGAGCAGCGATGACCTTCGCTATATTTGACAATGTCAGGTTCAAACCAGGATCAGGCGGGAGCGTTCCCGAAGGCCATTTCGGGATTGATCATTTTTGGCGTTGTATCCCCTGTAGCGAAGAGGTCGGCGACCTTGCCCCTGGTCAGGGTTCCAAGTTCCTGGTCGAGGTTGCACACCCGCGCCCCATTCAAGGTGGAGGCGACGATGATCTGCATCGGGGTCATCCCGGCCTGGGCCCAAATCCCACGGTTCCTTGAGGCCAGTGCGCCGTCGACGTGAGAGTTGATGAAGCCCGGCAAAATCGTCAGACTCGAGACATCGATGATCTCACCGTGTTTACGAGTTGATGCCGGATCAGGTTTTCCTCGCAGGCACGAAACGGCACCCGGCCGGACAAAACCGAACCAGGTCACCTTTCAGAATACGCTCCAGGTGCCGCTGGATCTTGGCAAACCGGATTTTTCCGGGGGCGGTACAAAGAGCACTCACGCTATAGATTTTCTTTGGGAATCGAGCAAGAAATTCTCGGTTGCAGGGCTCATCAATTCCCGGATGCAACCTCGATTTCCGGACAAGGCACCACCGCCTGCCACTGACCATCAACGAGAAGGAACCGTTCTCCCACGTAGATCGCGGAGACGGTGTCGCCGACGATCTCCAGGGCCGAGGCCCTGCCGCCTTCATAGACCTCGGACAGCATGCCGGTATCTATCGCCAGGACTCGGCCGCCGAACCGGCTTTTGATGGTCCCATCCCGCATGACGGTGTGGCCGACGACCATGCGATCGACTTTGAGCTGGTCGAGAATTGCCTCAATTTGATCGGCATTCTCCTGCTCATTCCACAGCGCTGCCCCTCGGAACCACAGGGGCCCATCCTGATGAACCAGATACCACCCACCGATGCCGGTCGCGCCATCGAGGTCTTTGGCCAGGGCGCGCAGCTTCCGGCCCCTTTTCCCTTCGGCCTCGGGTGCGAGCGCGAGGATCGTTGCTGAAACCTCCGCGACTTCGTTGACCGACGCGCATGGAAGAATCAGACCCTCTTCTGCGAGGGTGGCCCGGAACCGATCAAAATGCCGCAATTCTGCGGTGGCCCTGATGTTGATCGCCTTGGGGTCCTGGCCCTGAAGAGCTGGGCCCAGTCCGGCGTGCACGAAAAGGGTGTCGTTCCGACGCACGGCAATTTCAAGGCTTCGAAACCACTTTCCATAGACACCATCCGGCCCCAATGCTTCCAGGTACTCCAGCTTGCCGAGGGGATATCGAGCCATCCACTCGTCCCTGGACTGCCCTGCCGCATCATCGGGGGCGGTGCCAAAAAGGTCGGCCCTGGTTGCCAAATGCCGGGTCATCGCGGCGAAGGCCTCGTCCCGTCGGGCCTTGGATTTTTTATCGGCAAAGGCCGCATAGACTTCAGGGTTGACGTCCCGGACCAATCCAAGGAGATTCATGCTTTCGTGGTTTCCCAGCAGACAGATGACTTCGCCGCCGGTCTTCGGGGCCTCACGCTGCAGCTTCATCAGGAGATCCATCACTTCTTGCAGCTGCAGGCCACGGTCCAGCAGATCTCCCTGTTGGATCAGTATCGTTGACCCGCCGATCCACCGACCGGAAGAATCGATGACATTCGCCTCCTCGAGGATGCCGCCGAGGCCAACAAAGCTGCCATGCACGTCGCCGATGGCGACGATACGTCCCGATTCACCGGCATCGGCAAGCGGCAGCCACGCCGACACCACGAATAGAACCGCGAGAAAAACAATGACGCCTTGAAAACGGCTTCGAACTTCAATCATCAGCGGGCTCCCTCCTGACCCTGGTCCTTCTTGGACAGTTGCCGGAACAGGGCCTTGACGATCTCGATGTTGTTGGACAAAAGATCAAAAAAGTCGTCAGCCTCGATTATCAAAACTCGGGTGGCTTTCGAGGCCACCGCGTCACCGTCCCGCAGTCGCCCGCTGAGAATCTCATCGACTCCGAACCGCCCACGGGGACCGACCTCAACCCCGCGCCCATCCTCGTGCACAAGGCGAACGGCGCCTTCGACGACACAATACAGCGCGTCCGCTGGAGTGCCACGCCTGTAAATCCTTTCGCCCGGGTCGAATGACCACTCGCGGGAAATAGCCGCCAGGCGTAGCATCTGGTCTGCATCACAGAAGGAGAAGAGGTCAACCCCCTGCAAAAAGACCATCATCTCGATTCGGGCCATTTGAGTCATGTCGATCTCCCTGGTTTCATCGTCGCCTTCTGCCGGGTCCGATACCACATCCTGACGCGAGCTTTGCCGGGTCACTCCCTTTTTCATTTTAGCCGCAACCCAGCCCACAGTTTCCTGAACGAGCCCTTCAATCTCTGCATTCCTCAGAGCTTCGACCTCAGGCAGGAGCTCATGGACTCCATCGATGGAGACGCCGTGAAGCGTCGCGATCACCAGGCCCAGGGCGTCGGGGTCTCGTTCCAAATCGAGGGCCAGGAGGCGCCGCATCGTCGCTTTGGGGTCTTGAACGTAGAGAGAGAACAGCTGTGCCCCCCGATGGACTTTGTCTTCGATTGACAGGTCTTCGATGACGGCAAAAACGTCGCGGCGGACAACCCCGTTGAGACTGTTGTCCAGATACTCCAGGGCCCGAGCGACCAGGACCCCCTGACCGCTCAAGAGACTCCTTGAGGCCGCCCTGATGTCGTCAGGAGGATGGAGGAGTTCCAGCAGACCGAAGAGGTTCTCAACCCCCTGGTGCATTCGGCGGGCCAGGAACTGTTGCAAGAGGGTCGGAACCCTGCCCTCGATGCCCCACTCGGCGTGCGGTCCCTCAAGACGGAGATGGTGGGGCGAACTGACAGCGACCAGATCAACCACGTGGCCCAGGTATCGCCTGGCCTCTTCATGGATTTGACGCCTGACCGGCTCAGCCGCAACGGCCAATTCCGGGTTCTTACGCCTCAGCGAAGCGAGGCTTTCGATGCTTTTTCTTCTGAGGAAGGCATCCGACACCGTCAAACTGTCCATCAGAGCTGCCACCGCTTTTGACCCACCGATGAGAGCCATCGTTTTGGGGATGGCGCGTCGCACCCAGATCTGCTCGTCCGGGGAGTACATGAACAAAACCAAGGCGTCGATGGCCTGTTCTCCGTGGGCTACGATCGCTTCTCGTGCCTCGTGTTTGAAACGCCGGTTGCCCATCAAAGAGATCAGGACCGGGATGCTCAAGGGGCTGCAATGCCCCTGCTCCTGTCGGCGGCGGGCGGCCCGAATGGCCTCACGGACTACCTGGCGATCACTGTCATAAAAGAGCTGGATCAACCGCCTCTCTCCCCGGGTCTCATTGATCTGACCCAGGGCCTTGGCAGCCTCGCACCGAACGGCCCCATCGCCGTCAGACAGCATCTCTTCGAGGACCTCGGCGGCCTTGTCCCTGACATCGGGCCGGCCCAGATCCATGAGAAAGGCGACCGCTGCCGCCCGTAGGCGGGGATCCCGATCATGGAGCCGGCCCTCCATCATTGATGAGGCGTCTTCTTTCTTTAAGGTGGCCAGGGCACTGATTGCTTTACTTCGAACAATGGGATCGACATCACCGATCGCCCGCTCTATCAGACCTGCGGCATCTTGGCGACCCTCGTGCGCCAGGACATCGATGGCGCATCGTCTGACTTCGGCGTCGTCATGATGCAACAAGAGGGGAGGCACCAGCCGGCCCTGCCCGTGGGAGGCCAGCAACTCGACGCTGTGCACAACCTCTCGTGCGTCCGAACTGCCCAAGGCTTCGACCAGGGTCGACATCGTGGTGACGTCGCCCAGGTCGACAGGGTCCGGTTCATCGATACTGCCGGATTTGAGGCCCTCCCGGAAGGCCCGAACGTATTCCCGCCGGGTCAGTCTTGCGATTACCAACCACAGGGCGACGACCACCAGGGTCATGACGCTGACGTAGGTCATTCCAAATACTTCAAGGGCCACGGGAAGAAGGAGGACCGCTGCCACTCCCTTGGCGAAACGCTGCACGAAGATGTCAATGAACGCCTTGCCGCGCCGACGCAAACGAGCCGGAACCGGCAGGAACAGCAACTCCCGGGTTGCCTGGTCGATCGAGTGCCGGAGGCCGCCTTCACCGAGCTTCAGCCACCAAGCAGCACCGACGATCGCCGTAGGCACGACACCAATCGCAAGAATCAAAAACAGCGTCGACGCTGCCACCGTCACTGGCAGCACCTGCATGCTGAATCCTACGCCCAAACCGCGGTGGATGCGGCGTGTGAACACAATTTGGAAGAGAAAACCCACAAACGCCATAGCACTGAAGACGCCACCAAACATTGCAGTCCTGTGGTCGAGACCGGTGGTGACCGATTCGATGGCCCAGTTGAATTGCAGATCGACCATCTGGGCGGCGATCATCGTCACCATCATCATCAAAGCGATCATCTCAAGCAGTCGCGATCCAAGTACGGTCCGCAGCCCACCTCGGACCTCCCGGATGGATCGGGCCTCCGGGTTTGTCGCGTGGGCCTCCCCGCTAAAGGGCCTCCGCCGTTCGATCAGAAAAACCACTGCGGCGACCGCCAGAAATAACGAACCGGAAATCAGCAGGGTCGCATAGGTCCCGGCTCGTCCAGAGACCGCCCGGGCAATCAACCCGCCTGGGATCCCGCCCAGCAAACCTCCGGCGCCGACGAAGGCGAATAGCCGCCTGGCCTGCCGGGGGTTAAAGACTTGTCCGGCGTACGACCACAGCTGTGACACCGCCACGCCGAAAGCTACTGTCGACCAGATGTAGAAAAGGACCGGCACCCACTTGCTCGGAAGGGCAAAGAGTTGATAAAAAGCCGCCAGTGTCAGTCCATGAAGCACGCAGAAGACGATGATCGTTCGATGCATTCGGTATCGAGCGGCCATTCGCGTATAGAGGACAAGCACCGGGAACGACACCAGTGCGAGAGCCAAGTACACCCACGGCAGCTGTTGGGCGCCCCAGCTGTCAATGAACGCAGCCTGCCTGACGCTTTTGACGGCGTATTGTGCGCAGGCCAGTACGAAGAAGTAGACGAAGAAAAGCCACGTGATCCACCCTTCGCCCACGCGAATTCCAAATGGCGTCGTGATCGGCGACGGCCGAATCACCGACCGTTCGTCCATCTCGACCTCCGGCCGTCCCTCGATTGAGGGACCGGCCGAATTCGTGAACCTTGATTCAAATCCTCTCATTCAAACTTTCAAAAGGGCATTTGCCCGGGAGTCACCAGAAGGAACATAATGAGTCTCTATTCTATATCTAACTGGGCCAACTGTAATACGGGTTCTTTCTGCTTGGAGTTACCTCAAGGCCCGGGCGGGCCTCGAGCTTGTGCCCTGCCGGCTTTCACGTTAGGGTGTCTCTCATGAAAATTTCGACCTTTTCTACAGTGTTCGCCCTGGTTATTCTCCTCGCCGCTTCGATCCCGTCAGCCAACAACATTCCTGCTCCGGCGGACGTCGCAGCGGCGCCCTCCGATGCGATGACGACCAAAAGCGGTCTAGCGAGCAAAGTGCTCCAAGCAGGTTCAGGTACCGAACATCCTGATGTCTGGGACAAAGTCACGGTCCACTACAGCGGCTGGACAACCGACGGCACGATGTTCGACTCGTCGGTCAAGAGCGGCCAGCCTTCGACCTTCCCGCTCAATCGTGTCATCCCCGGCTGGACCGAAGGGCTCCAGCTGATGGTCGTGGGCGAGAAGCGCCGCCTGTGGATCCCGGTGCAACTGGCCTACAACAACAAACCGAACCGTCCGGCAGGTACGCTGGTCTTCGATATTGAGCTGCTGGGAATCGAGAATCAGCCGGAGCCGCCCAAGCCACCGGCTACACCCTCAGATGTCGCCGCACCTCCGGCCAATGCCGAAAAGACCAAGAGCGGACTGGCTTCCCGGGTTCTCAAGCACGGCGAGGGCACCGAGCATCCCAAAGCTACGTCAAACGTAACGGTGCACTACACCGGCTGGACGACTGATGGGAAAATGTTTGATTCCTCCGTCACTCGTGGCGAAACAATCTCTTTCCCGCTCAATCGTGTCATCCCCGGCTGGACCGAGGGACTGCAGTTGATGGTCGCTGGTGAGAAGCGCCGCCTTTGGATTCCGGAGGAGCTGGCCTACAAAGGCGCTGCTGGAGCGCCGCAAGGAACGCTGGTCTTCGACGTGGAGCTGATCAGTTTTGAGTAATTGAGGGATTAGGGCCGAGGCCGACCCGCCCAAGGGACTCGCGGCGAGAAGTCCTAACCCGACCTTCTCACCGGTGTCCGGCTGCAAGGCGCAATCCACAACGACCTTCGGC
>CBDTUG010000038.1:0-8482 GCA_965363555.1 uncultured Thermoanaerobaculia bacterium | reverse complement strand
TGAGCGCAGGGTCCACCCTACTGGCAACAACCCTGAGAGCACCAAAACGCCCCAGGCCCACCCGGTCCCCACCAGAAAGTGGCGACGGGCCAACTCCGAAGTCCCCGAAATATCCCCGATCACCCGCGTTGCGTGGCGCACGATCTGAAAAGCAAAGGCCCAGCCCGCATGGATGCCGATCGTCAGGTAGAGCGAACGTGTTTTGCCGACGACCAAACCCAAAACGATGCCACCAAGGAACAGCCCGAGAAGAGGCCATGCGGACGCCGGCTCCAGTTGCCGACCGACGGCCTGAAAGAGGTAGGCAAACCCGGACCCAAATGACAATCCGGTCCACACAAAGGTTCGGTCTGAAATCAGCAAGTGGACCGCAGCATAGGCCGCACTGCTTGTCAGAACAGCCGCTGCCCGCCCGATGCTCGCAGTCAAGCTCGGCCTTGAATTCCTCAAAGACATGACCTGACACGCGAAGATCCTAAAACAACCTCACCTGGAAATCGAAGGAGACGGTCTCCACCGAAATCCGCTACGCTGGGACCATGACGTCTCGCAGCCGATCCCTGTTTGCACTCCTTCTTCTGGCCCCCGCACCAACCATCGGCATCGCCGCGGCTCTGATTTTCTGGCCAGGCCCTATCGGCAGGACGGTGTTTTCGGCGGCAAAAATCTGGCTTTTGGTGCTCCCCGTCGTGTGGCACCTCAGCATCGACAAGGGCCGGTTGAGTTGGTCTCCTCCAAAAAAAGGCGGGCTCGGGCCTGGAATGCTGTTCGGCCTCGGCACGGCCGCGGTCATCGTTACCGCCTTTTGGTTCATAGCTATCCCTCGGATTGACCCTGCCATGCTCCGTGCCGAGGTCACCGAGATGGGCCTGGGCTCACCCCTGGCCTTCATACTCGGCGCCCTTTATTGGATATTCGTCAACTCGGTCGTCGAGGAGTACGTCTTCCGGTGGTTCATCCAGAGCCGGTGCGAAATGCTGTGGTCCCGCCCGATTGCCGTCACAGTTTCTGCAGCCATCTTCACAACCCACCATGTCGTCGCGATGGCGACCTTTCTGGAGCCCAGCCTGCTTATCCTGGCTTCTGCCGGTGTCTTCATCGGCGGAGCAACCTGGTCCTGGATGTATGCGCGTTACCGATCGATCTGGCCGGGATGGCTGGCTCACGCCTGTGCCGATGTTGCGATTTTCGGCTGCGCATACTACCTGCTGTTTGGGTAGAAAAGAGCTGTCAGCTCTCGGCTCTCAGATCAGGCGAATGCAACCTCGAAGGCCAGAAACCGTTAGACTAACGAGCGGCGCTCACCGTTGGAGGAAAAGAATGAATCATCAAAAAGCAGTTGCAACCGTTTTTGTCTTCACCGTACTCATCTCGGTCTCGGCAATCGCCGCAGACGTTCCAAGGCCTCTCCTCCGTTTTCCGGACATTCACGGTGACACGGTCGCTTTCGTGCACGCCGAAGATATCTGGACGGCGCCGGCATCCGGCGGACCTGCTCTGCGCCTGACCGATGACGAGGGCGAAGACCGTCATCCCCGGTTTTCTCCCGATGGGTCAATGCTGGCTTACACCTCCCAGGCCGGCGGCAATGTCGACGTGTGGGTGATGCAGAGCAACGGCTCGGATCCCCGGCGCTTGACCTTCCATCCGGGGACCGACGAGGTCATCGGCTGGCACCCGACCGAGAACAAGGTGCTCTTCCGCTCCAACCGCTTGAGCTGGAGCCGCTTCGATCGTCTATTTCTGGTTTCCCCGGACGGATCCGGGCTCGAGGTCCTACCCCTGCACGAAGCTGGCCGCGGCGCCTACGCCACCGACGGTCAATCCATCGTCTACAACCGGATCGCGCGCGAAGACCGCACCTGGAAGCGCTACCGGGGCGGCATGGCGCAGGATCTGTGGCTCTATGATTTTTCAACAGGCGTCGACCGCCAACTGACGACCTTTGAGGGCACCGACCGCTTGCCCCTGTGGGTCGGCGATCAGCTCTATTTCGCCTCCGACCGTGAACACACGCTCAATCTCTTCACCTACGGCCTCGAAAACGGCACGATCAAGAAAGTCACCAACCACCAGGTGTGGGATGCCCGCAGGCCGGAGACCGACGGCCGGCGCATCGTCTACGAACAGGGTGGCGATGTGCAGCTTTTCGATCCCTCAACCGGCGAAAACCGCCGCCTGCAGATCACGATTGCGACACCCGCGCGGGAAACCAGGAACTACCGACGCGAGGTCTCCGAAGACATCACCGACATCAACATAGCCCCGGAAGGCGGCCGGGCCTTGATCTCGGCGCGAGGCGAGATTTTCACCGTTCCGCAGGAGCACGGACCCACCAGGAACCTGAGCAACACCCCCGGCGCCCGGGAAAAAAACGCCACGTGGTCACCCAACGGTCAGTTGATTGCCTGGGTCTCCGATGCCGACGGCGAGTCGGACCTCTGGATCACCGCAGCGGGAGGCCAGGGAACCGCTCGACGCCTGACCGATCTGGGGCCGGGATATCGTCATACCCTGAGGTGGTCACCGGATTCCGAAAAAATCGCGTTCGCCGACCAGACCTTGAGCTTTCATGTGCTCAACATCGACAGCAAGTCGGTGACGACGATCGATCGTTCCGAACGCGAACCGATGGACATTGGCCTCGAAAGCAAACCAATTTCGGATTTCACCTGGTCTCCCGATGGGCGCTTCCTGGCCTACTCCAAGATCGGCCTGGACATGGTCTCCCGAATATGGATTCACGATCTCGACACCGGTGAAAGCCATGACGTCTCCGACGGCCGGTTCAACGACTTCGGTCCAGCCTTCACTCCGGACGGGCAGCACCTGCTCTTCATCTCCAACCGGCATTTCAGGCCGATCCTTGGTGACTTCGAGTGGGAGATGGTCTACAAGGACCTCGCAGGCATCTATGCCTTGACCCTGCAGGCCGACGGTCAGGCCCTCCTGCCCCTGCTCTCCGACGAAATTGCCCCCGCCGTGGCCGAGAAAATCCCCTCAGGCAGCAAAAATACAGAGACCGAAAGCGTGACTGTCGGGATCGACTGGGATGGCCTGGCTGATCGTCTCGAAGCCCTGCCTCTTGAGGCCGGCAACTTCCGCCAAGTGTCTGCAGTCAAGAACAAGATCTTGTACCTCAACGGTTCGGACGGCGACTACAACCCCTTCGAGTTCCGCGCTCTCGCACCCCAGGAACTGGCAGCCTTTGACCTCGACAAGCGCGAAGCGTCAACCCTGGTCAAGAAAGTCGACAGCTACAGTGTGTCGGCTGACGGTCGGCATCTGGTTTGGCGCCGAGGAGCCAAGGTCGGCATCAAGAAGATCGGCAGCTCCGGGCCAAAATTTACTGCGATGACCGAGAAGAACCCAAAGACTGACACTCTTGATCTCGAGCGGTTGATCGTCACCGTAGATCCTCGCGTCGAATGGGCCCAGGTCTACGACGAAGCCTGGCGCCTGGAACGCGACTTCTACTACGACCCAGGCATGAACGGTCTCGACTGGCCCGCGGTAGGTCAGCAGTACCGGGCCCTGGTCACCCGTGCAACCTGCGCACAAGATATGCGCTACATCCTCGGCGAGCTGATTGGTGAGCTGTCGACTTCCCATACCTATGCCTCTTCAGGCGACCGCCGGCTCAAGGCCAACCGGGTCAACGTCGGCATGCTGGGCGCCGATTATGAGGCGGACGATGATCACTGGAAGATCACGAAAATCTATGACGTCGCCGACTGGAATCGCGAGATCCTGCCGCCTTTGGCCGGCCCCGGGATCAAGGCCAGAGAGGGTCTCTATCTGATGGCCGTCAACGGGGACGAGGTCAAAACCCATCTGGAGCCCTACGCCTGGTTCCAGGGCCTCGCTGATGTTCCGACGCGGCTGACACTGAACGACGCCCCCTCGTTTGAAGGAGCCTGGGACATCACGGTCAAACCTCTGCGCCGTGAATTCCGACTGCGCTATCAGGCCTGGGTTGAACACAACCGGCAGATCGCCGACAAAGCCTCCGGCGGAACCATCGGTTACCTGCACTTTCCCGACACCTATCTGGGTTCGGCGGCCGAATTCCCGCGCCAGTACTACTCCCAGGTGATGAAGGAAGGCCTGATCATCGACGGCCGCTTCAACGGCGGCGGTCTCGACCCCGACATCTTCCTGGCCCGCCTTGCCAAGAAGCCCCTTTCCTACTGGACACGGCGCTATTCGGCCGACCAGCAGACACCTTGGTACGTCAGCCGGGCGCACATGGCCTGCCTGACCAACCGCCAGGCGGGTTCCGGCGGCGACGAACTGCCCTTCGAATTCCGCGAGAAGGGCATGGGACCGGTGATCGGCACCCGCACCTGGGGCGGCCTGGTCGGCATCTCGATGTTTCTCTCACTGATGGACGGTTCCGGCCTGACCGCACCCGACTACCGGATCTATACGACCGACGGGCAATGGACCATCGAAAACGAAGGGGTCACACCGGATATCGAGGTTGAGCTCGATCCCGCCGAGATGCTCAAGGGGCACGATGCCCAGCTCCAAAAGGCCATCGAAGTCCTGATGGAAAAGATCAAGAGCGAGCCGGTGACACCGCCGACGCATCCGCCGTTTCCTGAGGGGAATTGAGGTCTGGTATTAAGACCGGGCTGGCACGAAAGCCGGGACCGCGTCAGCTAACAAGAGCGCCAAAATCCTCCAACGGGGGTGCCGCCGGCTCGCTCTTGGTCTTTTCGGCACCCCAGCGTCTTTGACACTTGGTCTCTTGAGTGCTACAACTCCGCGCCCGCATCCGCGGTAGGAGATCATCATGTCAAAAGAGCAGTTTCGAAATATCGCCATCATTGCCCATGTCGACCACGGCAAAACTACCCTCGTCGACGCGATGTTGTGGCAATCAGGCACCTTCGGCGCCCACGAACGGGTCGCCGAACGCGTCATGGATTCCGGCGATATCGAACGTGAACGCGGCATCACCATCCTGGCCAAGAACACCGCAGTGCGATATGAAGGCGTCAAGATCAACATCGTCGACACCCCCGGCCACGCGGATTTCGGCGGCGAAGTCGAACGAACGTTGCAGATGGTCGACGGGGTACTCCTTCTGGTCGACGCCGCGGAGGGGCCCCTGCCCCAGACACGCTTCGTCCTGGCCAAGGCCCTTCAATTAGGTCTGCCGCCGATTCTTGTGATCAACAAGATCGACCGGGACGATGCCAGAGCTGAAGAGGTTCTCGACGAGGTCTACGATCTCTTCATCGACCTGGACGCCACCGAGGAGCAGCTGAATTTCCCGATATTCTGCACCGATGCCAGAAAGGGCCTGTGCCGCCTCGGATTCGAGGGCGAATTCGATGATCTCAAACCGCTGTTCGAAGAGATCGTCAACGATCTGCCGGAGCCGGAAGGTGACCAGGAGGCCCCTCTCCAGATGCTGGTCACCAACCTCGCGTGGTCGGACTACCTGGGACGCCTCGTGGTAGGACGCATCGTCAACGGCAAGATCACAGCGGGTGGCATCGTCGGACTGGCGCGTGAAGAAGACGTCATCTCCGCCAAAATCGGCACGGTCTTCTCCCAAGAGGGCCTCAAGCGCCAAGAAGTCGACGAGGCAATTGCTGGGGACATCGTGACGATCTCAGGCCTCGAAGAGGTCTCGATCGGCGACAGTCTGGTCGATATCAACGATCCCAGGCCCCTCAAACGCATCGCCGTCGACGAACCGACAATGTCGATGGTCTTTTCGGCCAACACCTCCCCCTTCGGAGGCCAGGAGGGCACGAAAGTCACCGCTCGGCAGATCCTGGTCCGGCTGGAAAAGGAGATGCTCCACAACGTTGCCATGCGCCTGGAAATCTCCAGCACCGAGTCCTTCAAGGTAATGGGCCGTGGCGAACTGCAACTGGCAATCTTGATCGAGACCATGCGGCGCGAGGGCTTCGAGTTGTCGGTCTCCAAACCCGAGGTCGTCATCCGGGAAATCGACGGTCTCAAACACGAACCGATGGAATTGGTGCAGGTGGATTGCCCGGACGAGTATGTCGGCGTCATCACCCAGAAGTTGGGCAGCCGCAAAGGCGTTATGACCGAGATGCACAACCCGGGGCACGGGAGGGTTCGGATCGAGTTCCGTGTCCCCTCACGAGCCTTGATTGGTTTTCGCTCGGAATTTCTCACCGATACCCGCGGTACCGGCATCCTCAACCATCTCTTTGACGGCTGGGCGCCCTGGCAGGGTCCGATCGGAGGCCGACCGACCGGCACGTTGGTTTCCGATCGGATGGGCAAGACGACACCGTATGCTCTCTTCCACCTCGAGCCGCGCGGCACCCTCTTCCTGCCCTCAGGCACCGAAGTCTACGAAGGCATGATCGTCGGCGAGAGCGCCCGCTCCGGCGACCTCGACGTCAACGTCACCCGAGAGAAGAAACTGACCAACATGCGTTCTTCCGGCGCCGACGAGGCCCTACGCCTGGCTCCGCCCCGACGCATGACCCTGGACCTGGCCCTGGAATGGATCGACAACGACGAGTTGGTCGAGGTGACCCCTTTGACCATCCGTATTCGCAAAAGGGTCCTCATATTTAATCAACGACCGAAGAAGGGCTGACAGCTCAGGAACTTGCAAAATTCAAGTGCAACGCCATGAAAAGAGAATAATAGCCACAAAAAGGCACGAAGAGAAACACATCTATGGCAAAGTGGTTGGTCATATTTCTTTATAAAGAAATAGTTTAACTTCTTCTTGTTTCCCTTTTTTGTGCATTTTCGTGCTTTTTTGTGGCTACTCTTCTTGTGGCTTTTTGCAAGAGGCTCAGCTGACAGCTGACGGCAACTGCGGTACAACTGATCCATGGCCCAAGCTGACCACCTTCTGGCCCTCGATCACGGAACGCAGAGCGTACGAGCACTTCTGTTCGATCTTCGGGGAAACCTGGTATCAAAGGCCCGAATCGAGATCGAGCCCTACAACTCCCCCCACCCGGGGTGGGCCGAACGTGATGCCGAGGACTCCTGGCAGACCGTTTGTGCCGTGTGTCGCCTCCTTTGGAAAGAGTCACCGGTTGGCCCCGATGCGGTGGCCGGTGTCACCGTCACCACCCAAAGAGCGACGATGGTCTGTGTCGATGAGAGCGGCCGACCCTTGCGCCCCGCCATCGTCTGGCTGGACCAACGGCGCACCGAGGGCCTGGCGCCGATCGGCGGTTTGATGGGTCTGGCCTTCAAGACGGTTCGTTTGTCCGAGACCATTCGCTACTTTCAGGCAGAGGCGGAATCGAACTGGCTCAGGTCGCATCAGCCCGAAATCTGGGCAAAGACCAAGAAATTTCTCTTCCTCTCGGGCTTCCTCAACCATCGACTGACCGGCCTTTTCGTCGATTCCGTCGGGTCGCAGGTCGGATATGTCCCGTTCGACTACAAGAAACTCCAGTGGGCCTCTCCCCGGGATTGGAAGTGGGAGACTCTGGGCGTTGACAGGAGCAGGCTGCCGGACCTCCACCCCCCTGGCTCGATTCTCGGCGAACTGGTGCCGGCAGCCGCGGAAAAAATGGGTCTTCCCGCCGGCCTTCCGGTCGTTGCAGCCGCTGCCGACAAGGCCTGCGAGGTCTTGGGCTCAGGATGCCTGGAGCCATCCGTCGGCTGCTTGAGCTATGGCACGACGGCGACGGTCAATACCACCCACAGCCGCTACGTCGAGCCTTTGCCCTTTCTTCCGCCCTACCCGGCAGCTGTGCCCAAGGCTCATCTGATGGAGGTCCAAATCTTTCGAGGCTACTGGATGGTGTCCTGGTTCAAACGGGAGTTTGGCTTGAGAGAACGCCAACTCGCGGTCGATCGCGGCATCGAGGCCGAAGCTCTGTTTGACGAACTGGTCGATGCCGCGCCCCCGGGTTCGATGGGTCTGATGCTGCAGCCCTATTGGTCTCCCGGTGTCAAGATGCCGGGCCCTGAAGCCAAGGGCGCCGTCATCGGGTTTGGGGATGTTCACACTCGGGGCCACCTCTATCGCTCCATTCTCGAGGGTCTGGCATACGGTCTGCGCGAAGGTGCCGAGCGTACGGCGCGCCGCAGCAAAGTTCCGATGACCGAGCTCAAGGTTGCCGGAGGGGGCTCGCAGAGCGATGCCGCGATGCAATTGACGGCAGATATCTTCGGCCTGCCGGCAACCAGACCTCACACCTTTGAAGCCTCGGGCCTCGGTGCGGCGATCGACGTCGCTGTCGCTCTGGGATTGCATCAAGACTTCCCAACGGCCGTCGCCGAAATGACCCGGGCGGGTCAGGTATTCGAACCTGACCCGGGAAACCAGCGACTCTACGATGCCCTCTATCGAGAGGTCTACCTCAAGATGTACGACCGCCTCAAGCCGCTCTACCGGAAGATCCAGGACATCACCGGCTATCCACCGAAGCCGGTTTAGCCCGCACTTCTCACCGTTTTTCGAAGCGAAAGGCGCGAAACGCAATGAGATTCGGTGATCTCGCAAGATAGG
>CBDTUG010000037.1:0-8696 GCA_965363555.1 uncultured Thermoanaerobaculia bacterium | reverse complement strand
GCTCTTCCGATCTTTCGACATCACCCTTGAGGAAGAGAATGCGCTCGGCCAACAGCTCGATGTGCATCATTTCTTCGATCGCCGTCCGTTTGAAAAGCATGGCCAGCGGACCGAATCCCAGGTCATCCAGGTGGAAATGGAAGTACATGTACTGGTGGACTGCCCAAAGTTCGTCGCCGACCGCCTCGTTGAGAAGTTGGATGCTCTTGTCACGATTCATGAAATCCTCCCGCCGGTCTCGTGTGCCGGCGCGTCGATTGTCCCACAGAACTCGCCGAGGATTCGGCGCAAAAAGCCCTGGGTTTCTCGGAAGGGCGGCACCTGGCCGTAGCGGTCGACTGTTGCCGCACCGGCGTTGTAGGCGGCCAGGGCCAGGGGCAGGCTTTCGAATCGGTCGAGCAGCAGGCGCAGGTGAGTGGCGCCGCCACGGAGATTTTCCGCAGGGTCGAAGACGTCTCGGACCTTGTGGTCCGCAGCAGCCGATGGCATCAGCTGGCAGAGGCCGCGGGCGCCAACGCGGGACACGGCAACCGGGTCGAAATTGCTTTCGGCCCGGACCAGTGCTGCCAGCAACCGGGGGTCGAGATTGGCCTCGCGGGCCGCATCCTCGATCAGATCGGCAAAGGGGATAGCATCGGGAAGGCGATGTTTGCGCCACGAGGGGCTGCAGTCGCTGCCGAACGTACTCGGTGGCAACGAATGGTCCACTTCGTCGTCGACGACGCGGTCGATGCGGAGGGCCGAGATCTCCAGAAGCCCGCCGCCAAGAAGTATCAGGTGGATTTTGTCACCGACCAAGCGGGCATCCTCGACTCGAAGGACCCGCCCGTCAGTGAAAACCGCGAGGTCGGCGTGGGCGGCAGTCACTCCTATCGAGAGTAATCCGGCGAGACCCAACGAAAAAGCCATTCTTATCATCGTTATGAATCATACGTTCCCGGGCCCAGTTCGTACATAGACGACTCGGTTTGAATTGTTTCCTCGTGAGATAATCACCGGATTACCGCCGCCGACCCGTTTTTGGGCAGCGGCGGATCGTTGGGAGAATGGCATGCGACTAGAAATTCGAACCCTAATGTGGCTGATTGTTCTCACCTCGTTGACGTGCGGGAGCCCTGCGGTCGAGGCTCAATCAGCAGGGGTCACCGTGGTCGTCAATGACGTCGATGGAAAGCCAATTGGCGGGGCAAACGTGACGGTGCGCAATCCCAATGATGAGAACTTCGAGGAAACAAAGGTCACGAGCAGGAAGGGGAAAGTGAAATTCTCCCACAGCGATTCCCAGCCGACCTATTCCTACGAAATTCAAAAAGATGGTTATCAAACAGTGACCGCGACCGCTCACTCTGAATACCATGAAACCGCTCGGCTCGAGGTCGTTCTGCTTCCCGAGAAGACCGGACAGGTTTCAGGCCAGGATCTTCAGACTGCGCTCAGTCAGAGCCGTGCGTACGAAATCTTTAATCAGGGCGTCGAGGCACAAGAGCAAGGTGACCTGGAACTGGCTGCAGAAAAATTCCAGCAAGCCGCAGAGATCAATCCGAGGCTGCCTGAACCTCATATCGCCCTGGCGGTCGTCGCCCACCAGCGCGAGGATTATGTGACCGCGGTTGCCGAAGCCGAACTGGCATTGACCATCGATCCTTCGAACGAGCAGGCCCTGCTCCTGAAGTATGACGGATATCGGATGCTCGGCGATGTGGCGAAAATCACCGAAGCCGCTGAAGCGCTTCGCGGGACTGGTGCCGTTTCAGCTGCTACCTCAAGTGTGTTCAACGAGGGTCTGGAAGAATACAAAGCCGGGAGAAACGATCTGGCCGTCACCAGGTTTCGGCAAGCAATCGAGCTGGACCCAGAGTTGGCCGTCGGTTACGTCATGCTCGGGAGCATCGCGATGTCGCGGCAGGATATCGACCAAGCGATCGCGATGGCTTCAAAGGCCGTCGAGATTGATCCCGGCGACGCCAACGGCTACAAGGTGCTCTATGACGCGCTCCGAAATTCCGGTGATGCCGACGGGGCGAAGCAGGCCCTCGATTCTCTGATCAAAATCGACCCTGAGTGGGTAGCGACCGGGTTGTTCAATCATGCAGCCGAGCTGTATGACGATGGTCAAATGGAAGATGCAGCCGTAGCGTTGGCGAGAGTCGTAGAACTTCAACCCGACGACGCCAAAGCCCTCTTCCTGCTAGGTATGGCTCAGTACAATCTTGGCAAGATCGATGATGCCAAGGTCCATCTCAACAAGTTCCTTGAACTCGCGCCAGATGACCCTGATGCAGCGATTGCCAGGGAAATGCTCCAGTACTCTTCACAGTAACCGGCTAGATTCCCTGCTGATCAGGTGTCGGTTCGCCGTCAAGCTCTCGGATGTTTCTCGTCGTAGAGACGGCGCAACCGTTCCCGCGCCACATGGGTGTATATCTCGGTCGTGGTCAATGAGGCGTGCCCCAACATCATCTGGACGGCTCGCAAATCTGCACCGTGTTCGACCAGGTGTGTGGCGAAGGAGTGGCGGATGATATGAGGGCTAATCTGAACCGAGAGTCCTGCCGAGACCGCATGCCCCCGGAGGATTTTCCAGAATCCCTGGCGCGTCAGGCCGCCGCCGCGGTGGTTGAGGTAGACCTCGGGTCGGCGGTCCTTGGCCAGGGCAGGGCGCCCTTCGTCAAGGTAGCGGTCGCTCCAGTCGGCCGCTGTGTCGCCCAGAGGAACCAAACGCTCCTTGCCGCCCTTGCCCATCACTCTGAGGAAGGGTGGATCCAGGTGCAGCCGATCGAGAGCCAGGCCGACCAACTCGGAAACCCTGAGTCCAGTGGCGTAGAGGGTCTCCATCATCGCCCGGTCCCTGAGGCCCAGTGGCGTGCTGATATCGGGTGTTTCCAGCAGGGTCTCGACGTCTTCGGGCGTCAGCACGTGTGGCACGGTTCGCCAAAGCTGTGGTCCCTGAAAGTCTGCGGTGGGGTCGGTCGTGACCGAGCCGTCCTGGATCAGGAATCGATAAAAACCGCGCAGGGCCGAAATGTGGCGTGCGGCCGATCTGGCAGAGAGTCCTGCGTCTCTCCGGGCGCCAAGGTATTCCCGAACAATATGTTTGCGGACGCCGTCGATTGTGGTCTCGTGATCTTCCAACCAGGACAAGAAGGACTCGAGGTCGCGGCCATAAGCCTCGACAGTTCTTGGGCTCATGTTCCGTTCCACCGTCAGGTGGGCCAGATAGTTCAGGAAAAGGTCCCGGTCGCCGCTCATGGGAGGATTATGGACCAATCCGGAACCAAGAGGAACCCGGTCGGCCCGCCGGGTGGCAGTTTCAGGGAGCAGGCAACAGGTTTCAGGAAAAAGCGCACCCCGCGATTTGAAACCTGAGACCTGAGACCTGTGGCTTTGGCTCGCCAGTACGCAGAGCCTGTGGTCAGCCGGGATGAGCACTTCGACGCAGCGGATGGACTCGGTCGCCACAGCTGGTAACCACACTCCCAGAATCGCCGGCCCGGCGAACGATGCTGCCCTTCGCCCGTATACTGAGTTGAAGATGGCTGTCAGCTGTTCGCTGAGAGCCGGAAACTGAGAGCTGGTCGCTGAGAGCCGACAGCTCCCCAAAGGTGGCGCATGAATACAGTTCCTCCCTCAGCACTGGTCCGACTGGAAAGACTGCACGCCTCGATCGTCAAGGTGATCAAGGGCAAAGACACCCTGGTGGATACGGTGATTGCTGCACTGCTGGCCCGGGGGCACGTTTTGCTGGAGGATGTGCCCGGCGTCGGTAAGACGACGCTGGCCCAGGCGCTGGCACGTTCGCTCGACCTCGATTTTCACCGTATTCAATTCACCTCCGACACCTTACCGTCCGATTTGATTGGAATTTCCGTATACCGGGCGGATTCCGAGTCCTTTGAGTTTCAGCGTGGGCCGCTGTTTGCCAACGTGGTTTTGGCCGACGAGATCAACCGGGCGACTCCACGGACACAAAGCGCGCTCCTGGAGGCGATGAGTGAACAGGCTGTGACGGTCGAAACTACCCGGCACGAGTTGCCAAAGCCATTCTTGGTCGTGGCGACACAAAATCCGGCTGAGAGTACCGGAACCTACCCATTGCCGGAGTCGCAGATGGACCGTTTCCTGATGCGGCTGTCGATGGGCTATCCAAAGCCTGAAGAGGAGTTGGCTCTGTTGGAGAGTGGCGGAGTTGAGCCGGAACTGGAAGGTTTGACGCCGGTGCTCGACGCAAGGGAGGTCATTGATCTTCAGGATCTTGTCAAGGGTGTTCATGTTGACCAGGGTGTCAGGGCCTACCTGCTGGAGGTGGTCTTGCGGACGCGCCGCCACGAGTTGTTGACTCTTGGTGTTTCGACACGCGGTTCCCTGGCATGGCAGCGCTCGGCCCAGGCTCTGGCCCTGGTTCGAGGCCGGGCCTATGTGACTCCGGACGATCTCCAAGACACCGCCGAAGTCGTGCTGGCACACCGCCTGCTTTTGGCCGACAATCTGGCGGAATTGGAATGGGAGGTCGCTGTACGAGAGCGTCAGGTCATACGGTCGATCCTGGAAAATGTGGCGGTGCCGAGGTAGGAAGGTGAACCGCTGGCAACGCATGTTCCCCGGGTTCAAGCTCCGGTTTACCCGGTGGGGCGGGCTGTTCCTGGTTCTGACGTTGGTGCTGGCCTTCGCGGCAGTCAACTCGGGCAACAACGGCCTGATCGCAGTGTTGGGCGCGGCACTGGGGTCCTACGTCGTCAGTGGCGCCTGGTCGCGGGAAGTGTTGGGGCATGTGTCGGTCACAGTACGCCTCCCGCCAGAGACTTTCGCGGGTCGGCCGGCTCTCTTCGAGATCGAAGTGGTCAATACCAGTCGTATTTATCCTGCATACGGGTTGGTGGTCAAAAGTGCCGACGGAACGATCATCCTGGTGGAAGGTCTTGTGGGTCCAGGTGAAAGTGTCAGGCGCACGGTTACGTGGTGTTTCGATCGTCGAGGGCGGCAGCATTTCGGGGCCTGGCGCCTTGAGGTCGTTCTTCCCCTGGGATTCTTCGTTAAGTCCAAGGAGGTCCTGGAAGGTCAGTCGATTCTGGTGTTTCCGGCGCCGGTCCCCGGTCCGGTCGGCAGGCGGGAGGGTGATCAGGCTGACCGGGGGGTGGAGCGATTTGTTGGCCGCGGACGGGAGGGTGATGTCTTCCAGCTCCGGGATTTCCGGGACGGCGATGACACTCGCCAGGTTCACTGGAAACAGACAGCCCGCCAACAGCGCATGATTCTGGTTGAAAGGCGTCGAGCGGTGGAAAAGCCGATGATCATTCGGGTCGACCCATCTTTACGCAATCCGAAGGATCCGGAGGCCCTCGATCTCTTTGAAAAAACAATAAGTGCTGCGACCGCTGCCGTCCTCAGAAGGCTGGAGCGCGGCGAGCCGATCATTCTCGCCATTGGTGACACTGTTTTCCCTGCCGAGCATCGGCGGGCCGGAGCGCGGCGGTTGTTGGAACCGCTGGCACTTGTTCGGCCGGTGGGTGAGGCGCCGTGACCCGGTCCCGGCAGATCCATCTCCTGGTCGGCGGCCTTCTCCTCTGGTCCCTGGCGCCGTTCCCTTTCCTCTATATCATCCTGCCGCCCTTTTGGTTGCTGACGGGCGCTATCGCTCTATGGCGGGTCGTGAAACTCGAGGCGGAGTGGAGGCCGTCCCGGCTGACCCTGAACCTCATCGCGGTCATGATCCTGGTTGCGGTCATTGCTGCCGGAGGGTTTGGGGTTGGTCCTTTACGACCCCTGGGCCACCTGCTCCTGCTGCTGATTGGGGTTCGAGCGGCGACTGTCAACGATCTCAGGGGAGTACGTCGTGCCCTGCCGGCGATCTTTCTGGTTTTCCTGGTCGGTGTGGTGTCGGCCGTTCATATATCAATTGTGCCGTATTTCATCGGCTCGTTGGCCGTGTGGTGGTACGCCGGGATGTATGTCTTCCTTCTCGAGTTGTCGATGGAGAGCGGGGAGGAACTCGGCCGGCCTCGGTGGCGACATGCAGTGGTGGCCGCCGTCGTTGCTTCTTTTCTGACTGTGCCGTTCTTTATGCTGATGCCTCGACTGAGGTCGCCGTTGCTCGGTTCGGCCCTGGTCCGTCAGTCAGGCTTTTCGGGACAGGTGGAGCTTGGGCGGCGGGGCGAGATCTCGGAGTCGGAGGCGCCGGCGATGACGCTGGATTCCTCTGACGGTACGCCGGTTCCGGAAGGGTGGCTCAGGTTGCGGGCAAGTGCCCTTGACCGATTGCATGGGGCCACCTGGGCGCCCCGCAAGACCGGATTGTCTCCACCGACGCTCAGGGACGGCTTGGTGTGGCTGGATTCCGAGCGGGGATCAATCGACGGATTGAGGGTTGTCGACATCAGTCTCGAAGACCGGGAAAGGTTTCTCTTCCTGCCTCCGGGCGCGGTCGCCCTTGAGGTCGACGAAGCTGTGCTGATTGATCCGCCGGGAGGCGTCGTTCTCAGGGCCCGTCACGGGGATCCAGCCTCGTACCGGGTTTGGGTTGCTTCAGAAGGAACCGCTCGGAGGGACAGGCCGGAGGAACGGGACCTCAGGCTCCATAAACCCGACCCTCGAACGGCCCGTCTGGCGACGAGGGTGGCGGGGGCAGTCGACGGCGCCGAGGGCAAGGCGTTGGCGATCGAGTCCTTTCTCTCCAGCGAGTACAGCTATTCACTGGCTGGTGGGGTCGGCGGCAGCCGGGACCCTGTGTCATGGTTCTTGTTTGAGAGTCGCGAGGGTCACTGTGAGTTCTTCGCCTCGGCGATGGTCGTGATGTTGCGGCACGAGCGTGTGCCGGCCCGTTTGGTGGTCGGCTATCACGGTGGTGATGCTGGCGTCGGGGGTCGGCAGGTGGTCGTTCGCCGGTCCAACGCCCACGCCTGGGTCGAGGCCTGGGTTGGGACAGATCGAGGCTGGGTGGTGTTCGATCCAACGCCGGCGGAGGGCATCGACGGGCTCAAGCGGCTGAGTCTGCTGGATCGAGGCCGGCTGGTCTGGCAGGAGGTCGAGGATTTTTTCGATCGGCGAATTCTGACCTTTGGCCTGGGTGAACAAGTGGGTTTCTTGATGGCTGCCGGCGAGGCAGTTGTGAGCGCGGTTGATTGGATTGTCGAGGTATTTCGGTGGTGGTGGCTCGCTGTTTTCGGCGGCCTGATTTCGGCGTTTTTCATCTTGTCGGCGGCGCGGAGGCGGCCCGTGAGTATTCGCCGTTCCCCGGCTGCCGGAGCTGTCGCTCAGATCGCCGGCAAGCTGCAGAAGTCGGGCGTCGAGGTGCCCGATTGGGCAACCGTCGGCTGGATCGGACGGCA
Organism: uncultured Thermoanaerobaculia bacterium; assembly: GCA_965363555.1. Lineage (GTDB taxonomy): Bacteria > Acidobacteriota > Thermoanaerobaculia > Thermoanaerobaculales > Sulfomarinibacteraceae > DAOWGJ01. Next base: position 1,374 of record CBDTUG010000037.1, on the reverse strand, counting down.
ATCGGCCAGGCGGTGGCCGCCGGTTGCCCAGGATGTCGAATGGCTGGTGGGCCTTGCCGAGCAGGAACTGTATGGCGCCGACCGTCCGGGGGGTGCCCACCTGAAGGCTATTCGGTTGGCGTGGAGGAGGATTCGGAAGGGGCTGCGGTGAGAGGCCAACGAACGTTCGACGTTCATCTCATCCCGTTCCCATGTATCATGGTCTTATGCATCGAATCTCATCTCGGGTCGTCGCTCTAGTCTTGTCACTGGCGGGTGGGCTGGGTTCGCTGTTCGCCGCAGACGTTCTGCATTTTCGGGTTAAGGACACGATCCAACCGGCATCCCAGTCGTTCATTGCCCGGATGATTGACGAGGCCGGGCGGGACGGGCGGGACTTGGTGGTGATGGAACTGGACACGCCGGGCGGCTTGTTGGAGAGCACTGATGAGATCACCTCGACGATTTTGGGATCCGAGGTTCCCGTCGCGGTCTTTGTCGCTCCGGCAGGAGCCCATGCGGCTTCGGCGGGTTTTTTCATTTTGATGTCGGCCGATGTCGCCGTGATGGCGCCGGGCACGAGGACCGGTGCTGCCCATCCTGTCGGCGGCCAGGGCGAGGACATCGGTGAGCATATGGAGGCCAAAGTCACCAACGACGCTTCGAAAAATATTCGTTCTATTGCCGAGGGCCGCGGCCGCAACCCTGACAAGGCAGTCGAAGCGGTGGTTGAGAGTTCGTCGTTTACGGCGTCCGAGGCTCTGGAACTGAATTTGATCGATCTGGTGGTCAACGATATCGACGAGCTCTTGGAACAACTCAACGGCCGGGAGATCAAGCGATTCGACGGGTCGACCGTGACCTTGGATCTTGAAGAACCCACGATCGTTACAGCTGAGCCGTCGTCCGCCGAAAAGTTTCTGTCGGTGTTGGCCAACCCCAATATCGCCTACTTGTTGATGGCCCTGGGCATGTTGGGCATCTACGTCGAAGTGACCCATCCGGGGGGAATTTTTCCAGGTGTTGTGGGCGTGATCGCCATGCTGTTGGCCCTGTACTCTCTCAGTGTTCTGCCGGTCAGTCTGGCTGGGGTGGCCCTGATCGTCGTCGGTCTGCTCTTGTTCGTTTTGGAGGTCAAGGTGACGTCATACGGCATGCTGACTGTTGGTGGGTTGATTTCTTTCGTATTGGGGTCGTTGATGCTGTTTGACTCACCGATTCCCGACATGAGGGTCAGTCTTGGTGTGGTTGTTCCTACGGCTTTGCTGGTGGCGTTGGTGACGGGTTTTCTGTTGTCCAGGGTGCTCAAGGCGCATTCCAGGCGTCCGACCACCGGCAAGGACGGCCTCATTGGTGAGGTGGGCCGGGTGGTCCGGGACCTCGATCCCCGCGGAA
>CBDTUG010000036.1:0-8729 GCA_965363555.1 uncultured Thermoanaerobaculia bacterium | reverse complement strand
CCGTTTTTGTTGCGGTGTCAGATTGCAAAACCTGAGATCCTCGACTTTTTCCGGAAGGTCCGACAACACCTGATCTTTAAGCCTGCGGAGTGTGAGGATGCCCAGCCTGCGCCGAAGCAAGGCCAGCTGGGTCTGTGATGGGTTGCGGTAGGTCTCCTTGAAATCCCGCTGCGATCCGAGATAACCAGGGAGGACCAACTCAACCACAGACCACAGTTCAAGGAGGCGATTTTCCATTGGTGTGCCGGAAAGGGCAACCTTGAAATTGGCCTCGAGTTTTCGGGCCGATCGTGCCGCCTTTGTCCTGGGGTTCTTGATTCTCTGCGCTTCGTCGAAAATGACAATGTCCCATTGGTTTGGATTCAACTCGGCGGATGAGCGAACCAGGATGTCGTACGTCGTCACAATGATCGGATTGTCCAACGAGCCGACCGGGAGTTGTCGGTCGGTGCCATGGAAAATATGCAAACCGAGACCCGGGGCGTAGGTTTCCAGCAAGTTGGTCCAGTGTTCGAGTACGCCTCGAGGACAGACGACGAGAACCGATGCTTCCGGACAGGTTTTCCGAACATGACACAGGAGTCCCATGACCTGGTGAGTCTTGCCAAGTCCCATGTCATCCGCCAGCAATACACCGACTCCGGCGAGGTAACGCTGCCATAGCCATCGAACGCCGTCCTGTTGGTAGGGTCTCAAGGTGGATTTGAGTCCTGGAGGTGTGCCCGGGTCTTCAGCCTTCGCGCCGCGCAGCAAACCCGCCAGATCGGTCAGGCCCTGATCCCCCGACATGACTTCGATATCAGTTTCGGCGACCAGGCGAATGAAGGCGAGACGGTCGCCTTGAAGACCGGCCTCCAAGCCACGCCGTGGCACCCGGAATCCCGCTTGTTCAAAGAGCGACAGATCGGGGGCGTGAACCAACCGTCCCTCGATACGGGCAAAACCGCTCTTCCGAAGGTCCAGGGCAGCGGCCCAGTCAAGGTCGTGTCCTTCAGCTGTGAAGGTCGGCCGAAGCAGGATCGCGCCGGCTTTGTTCCGGCTGACGACCAGGCAGTCGGTTCGAGGAACGACGGGCTGCCGGAATTGGGCCAATGCTCCCCGTGGGAGATACCAGTCGTGCTGCCTCAATTGGGGATGGTCAAGGCTCAAAAACCGCAACGCTGCACGGCCGGTCAGGAGTCGGTGGCCTTTTCGGTGGAAGGGGACCAATGGGGTTGGCGGATCGAGAACCCTACACAGATGTCGGCCGACCCGGGCCCACCTCCCATGGATGCGCCCTTCCAGGTCTGTCGCGGCGAGCACGGACCTGTTACCCAGACGGAAGCCGGGTTCCAAGAGAATGCCTTCTTCACTCCAGACGGCTGCCAGGACTGGGTGAAGTCGAACTTCAGAAAGTTCGAGCTGTTCCAGTTCGCCTTCCAGGACCATGCGGTTCATGGTCTTGAGGACCGGAAGGGCGCTGGGCAAAACGGTCGCGCTGAACACGACGATGCGGTGTTCACCCGACGGGAGCGTGATCCGAATGTGGACCTCTTGGCCCGAAAGCCTGACACTGGCAGTCCCCGTTTTCTGAAGGGAGAGCTGCAGTTCCAATGCCGATCTTAGGTCCGGGCCGGTGAGGTGACTGAGATCAACCCGGTCTTCAGCGGATTGTGTTGGTGCGATGAAAGGGTGCCTGGAATGTGCCCTCCAGGCCGATCCTGGTCCCAGCCGGACCAGAGTGGCCCGAACGTCAAGCCACCTCAGCAGGGCTGCCATCGCGTGAAAGCAGGGCGGGTTAACGGCGCCGCAAGCGGAGCATACAGCCTCCGTGATGTCCGCCTTTTTGGGTTGGGGAATATGAACCGTGATCGTTGATCGGCTGAAGGCCGCTTCAATGCCTTCGCCGGACCAGACGATTCTTTCGGTCGAGTGCTCCTGGTACAGCCGGAAAGCCCTCTCCGCAGTTACCCGATCCAACCGACCGAGGATGTCGCCGCGTTTCAAACGAAGCAGGGCAGAACTGGAACCACCGGCTTTTCGCGCCGGAATCGAACGGGTCATAGCCACCCATCATACCAAGATCCGGCTCGAGATGGCAGTGTCAGAGTTTTAAGATGATCGGCTCTCCAGCCCTTCGATAAACGAGAGAATATCGCCGACGGTATTGAGTTTGGCAGCGTCTTCGTCCAGGATTTCGATCTCAAGTTGATCTTCAAGTTCAACCAACAATTCCAGGGCCTTCGCGGAGTCCATGCCCAGATTCGCCACCAGTTCGGCGTCGGGGGTCAGTGCCTCAGGATCTTTGCCGCTGACCTTTGCGACGACGGCCAGGGCGGTTTCTTTCATGGTCATTTCTTCCTCCATTGGCGGGGGAGTATAGCGCCATCCCTGCGGACCCGTGACAAAAACGGCTGACCGGTCAGCTGTCCCTGGTCACAGGCAACTATTTCAGGAAACGCGATGCACTCTGCGATTTGAGACCTGAGACCTGAGACCTGTAACTCCGCCTTGGGTTTTCCAAATTGTTGGCGAAGGAGTTATTCAAGGCGACCATCAACATAACTCTGCCGGATTTCGGACCGCTGCAACTTGCCGGAGCTGGTCCTGGGAATTCGACCTCGTTTGACGAAGATGACGTCTGCCAGCGGAAGCCCGATCTGCCGTCCAATCTGTGATCGGATCTCCTGTTCGAGCCCCTTGAGTGATTCATCCTCCGTCTGTGAGGTTTCGACGACCAGAACCACCGATTCCCCCTGAGGCCCGGAGGCTACAGAAAATGCTGCACTTCGCATCAGGCCTCCTCCGCCCGTGACACCGTCAGCGAGCCGTTCCAGTTCATCGGGCATGAGATTCTGACCGTGCACGATCAAAATGTCTTTGGTTCGTCCGGTCAGGTACAACTCTGAGTCGGCGAGAAAACCGAGGTCTCCGGTTTGCAGCCAGCCGTCGATCAGGCTGTCGGACGTCGCTTCTTCGTCAAGGTAATACCCCTTGAAGACTCCCGGACCCTTGACGCAGACTTGCCCGATGCAACCCTCGGGCATGGAGCGCCCGTTGGGCGCCCTAATAACGACGTCGGTACCGTCGATGGGGTTACCGTTACTGACGATCTCGGTAAATCCGTATCCGGAGTCGGCGCCCTCGGGTTTCGGGAGGGTGCGAACACCTTTTCCTCGGGTGTCGAAAGTGACGGCCAGGGTGGCCTCCGCCAGGCCGTAACAGGGCATGAAGGCGTGAGGATCGAACCCGTGAGGACCGAAGGCGTCACAGAATGCCTCAACGGTCTCGGGGCGGATCATCTCTGCGCCGGTCAATGCCGCCTTCCATTTGGAAAGGTCAACTCCGTGCAATTGGCCCGGTTTGATTCTTTCAACTGCCAACTGGTAGCCGAAATTTGGTGAAGGAACAAAGGTCGTTCCTCGACTACCCAGCTGCTCCAGCCAGAGCCTTGGACGGGCCAGGAACGTCGGTGGGCGCAGCATCCAGACATCGAGACCGGTAGCGATAGGCAGCATCAGGCAGCCGATCAGGCCCATGTCGTGGTAGAGAGGCAGCCAGGAAACCATCGACTCTGCCCATTCATGAACCGGTGCGCCGTGGGGAATTCCTATGGCGTCGGAGGAGGCCACTGCGTTGTGCATGGCACCTGAGTGCGAGATCATCACAGCTCTCGGCAGGCCGGTCGAGCCCGATGTCAACTGGAGGAAAGCAGTCTCTTCCGGTTGGCCCATGGAGGGCTGGAATCCAGGCTGAGGCTTCGATTTGAGAATATCGTCCAGGGTGACAATTCGGTCAAGGGCCCATTGATTGCCGTTTTCAAACGCCTGTTGCCTGAATCCGTCGCTGGAAATCACTCGGCGGCACTTGAGTTTATTCATGATGACATCGACTTTATCGAACTGTGCCTGGGCGGCAGCGATGGCCCCGGCGCCGGAGACAGCGACCGGCCACCCGCCGGCAAGCAGTACACCCCACCAGGCATGCAACCATTCCCATGATGTCGGCAAGGCGATGACGACCGGTTCATGGGGTTCGAGGCCCAATGCTGCGATTCTGGCGCCGGTCTCTCTGGCGCCTTCCCAGAACTGAGCGTAAGTACGGCGTTCCACCTTGCGTCCGCGGGCGTCGAAAATGCCGATTCCTCTTTGAGGGAAATCGACGGCAGCCCTTTCCAGGGCGGCAGGAATCGTTGTCGGGTAGGAACTCAAGATGTCGGTCATGGCTTCGAAGATACCGAAGAGTGGTCAGAGCGGCAATGGGAAGACGATGGCACGCTGGGAGGCCCGGAGGCTGGAGGGTTGGGCAGATGGAAAAAATATCCCCGGGAGGAGCCCGGGGAGGATGGTACGGATAGGGTCGAAAATTAGGCCTGTGATTCCTTGGCCTTTTGCTGAGTTACCTGGGCATGGACCTCTTCCATATCAAGGCCCTTGACCTGGCCGAGGACGTCTTCCAGCTTTTCGGCCGGCAACATGCCGGGTTGGCTGAATACACCGACTTGCTCCCGGAAGACCATCACAGTCGGAATTGATCGAATGCCGAACATTGCTGCGAGTTCTTGTTGCTCTTCGGTGTTGCAGCTGGCATAGGCGGCCTCGGGGTGTTTCTCGGCGGCATCGTGGAAGATCGGTTTGAAGGTCTTGCACGGGCCGCACCAGGGCGCCCAGAAGTCAATCAGGACGATGTCGTTGTTGTCGATGGTTTCGGTTAGGTTCTCTTGCGTGATTTCAATGACTGACATGATATCTCCAGTGGAATTTGATTCGAATGATTATTCTTTTATAACCATTCAAGCAGATTCTAATGTATTAACGAAATGTTGTCAAGGGGAGGAAGGCTGGGAAGCAAGAAAACTTTGAGACCAAAAAGCTGGGAGCCGGTCAATTGACCTCATCATCACTTCCGTCAGCCGGCAACAGAAACGCAGGCATGTCGTAGCGCGATTCTGGGAGCGCGACAGGGTTTTCTGAAGCGGGCAATAGCGGTTTGACGATGTGGTCTGCAAGCAGCCCTTGCGGGATTTCCAACAGAAACCTGGAAGGGTCAATGATGATATCGACCTGATAACGGTCCCTGGCCATCTGAGGATGCACCAGGGCGAGATGGTCTTTGGCTCTGGTTAAGGCTACATAAAAGAGCCGTCGTTCTTCTTCGATGTCGTCGCATCGGGGGCCGGGGAAGCGTCCTTCGGAAACCCAAAGCACGAAGACGGCCTTCCACTCCAATCCTTTGGCCTGGTGGGTGGTTGAAAGGGTCAAGTACTCATCCTGGGGGCCTGCAACCTGGTCTTCACCGGAGAGATCCGTCAGCATAGTGACCTCCGCCAGAAAGGTCGAAACATCGGGTTGGGCGTCTGCGAACAGGGCCAGCTGATGGAGGTCCTCAACCCTGGCCGCAGCATTTTCCAAATTGTCCCGCGTCCATTCCTGGTAGAAGTTCTCGACAATGTGACGAATCGCTTCTCCCGGTTGTCCCATCAGCCGGGGCGTTGCCAGAGGCTCGAGGAGGGCCTTGACACTGCCGACCTCTCTCGTAGCTGACCGGGTGATCCCGAATTTCGACGGATCGGATCGAAGCAGGGTTTCGAGCCGGTCACCTGGGCCGCAGGCAGACCAGAGGCGGGCGGTGATTCGTGGGCCGAAACCGGTGCGCTGTTTCATCATTCGGGCGAAGGCCAACTCGTCTTTGTGATTGTCGACGAAGCGAAGATGAGCCAGTACGTCCTTGATGTGCCGTTGTTCAAAAAACCGGAGACCGGACCGCAATCTGAATGGGATGTTCCGCCGAGTCAATTCGACCTGGAGATCAATTGAATGGGCGTGATTTCGGTACAAAACCGCCATTTCCTCGAGCTCCAGACCTTCTTCCCTCAACCGCAGAATTTCGTCGGCTATCCAACGAGCCTGGTCCTCGGGGCCTGGGACCGAGACTGAACGGGGCATTTCTCCTTCAGTCCGAACGGCTCGGAGTTCTTTTTGGAATTGGCGCTGGTTGTGGTGGATCGAGGCGTTTGCAACCGCCAGGATTTCAGGCCTGGAGCGATAATTGGTCTCCAGACGGAAGAGGGCGCAGCCCTCATGCCTTTCCGGAAAGCCCAGGATGTTTTCAAAATCGGCCCCCCGGAAGGCGTAGATGGACTGCGCATCGTCACCTACGACCATCAGATTGCGCTGGGGTCCGAGCATAGCCTCAACGATGTCGGCTTGCAGACGGTTTGTGTCCTGGTATTCGTCAACGAGGATGTGTTCGAAGCGAAGGCTCAATTCCTGACGGACCGCAGGATGTCGAGTCAGCAACAACAGCCAGTTGAGCAGCAGATCGTCGAAGTCCATCAAGTCAGCATCACGTTTGCGCTTGAGATACCGCCTGAAGACCTCGGCCATCATCGGTCCCTGGTCTGAGAACTGCGGCGCCTTGTCGGCAAGCACACTTTCGAGGTCACGCCCGGTATTGATCACCATGCTGTAGATATTGGTCAGCAGCCGAGGTTTCGGGCTGCGCCGTTCGGGAAGGTCCTCCTGGATATCGGCCAGTGCATGTCCCATGAGATCGACCGAATCCTCCCGGTCCAGGATCGAGAACCGGGGGGAATACCCAACGGACTCCGCGTAGCGCCGCAGGATCCGGTGGCCTGCGGAGTGAAAGGTGCCGCCAGTCACTCGGGCAGTCCCCGTATCTCCAAGGTGCTCCACTCGGTCCAGCATCTCCCGGGCAGCCTTGTTGGTGAAGGTCAAGAGGAGAATCTTGCTTGGGGGGATTCCGTCTTCGATCAGCCTGCACACGCGGTAAACCAGAGTCCGGGTCTTTCCCGATCCCGCTCCGGCCAGCACCAGCATGGGTCCTCCGGGATGCATGACGGCAGCCAATTGCTCCGGGTTGAGGTCGGCCTCGTAGTCGATCCGTCGTTGACGACTTCTCTGGATCGGCCCCTGAGTCTGGTTCATGGCAGGGTCAGATTGCCGAAAACCACTCGATCAAAGGAGGAGGTCAGGTTCCGGCCGTACAAGAGGGAGGTCGCCTCGATTGTAGCGTCGGATTCCAGGAGAACCTGGATGGCGGGGGAAAAGGACGTTGGGATGTTGATCGTAAGGTCCTCGCCCGGCCTTGCCTCAATCGCCATTTGCATCGCGTGGCCGAGGGCGCACATCGCAGATTCCTGGGTCGTGCCGGAAACAGGTCCAACCTGATGGGGGCCGCCGTAACCGTAGGCGCCGACTCTGGTGCCTTGGCGGACGAAAACTGTTCTGCCGGACCGCTCCTTGAGCCAGTAGTGGTGATCAGTCTCCCGAACGATGTTCCGGGCAATCCGGTCGATTCGGTCGACGTCACCTTGAGCCTGCCGTGCCAACAATTCCTGCGTGACCTCTTTGGCGGGAAGCAATCGGGCCATCGCACCCGCCGGTCCTTCTGCCTTGCCGGCCGAAAGCCGGAAGCGAAACACAGGAACTATCGGGTTGAATCCGTGGGTTACGAGTAAGGCCTGGATGCTACCGGTAGGTGGGACCAGAGCGAAGAACTCGCGTGCCCCGGAATTTTCGCCGTAGCTGAGGAGCTTGGACACCAGGGCCTCCCCGGCGCCGAGACCCTGGTGTTGAGGAAGGACCCACAGTTGCGAAAGGAACCACTGGCGGGACCGAATAAAGGCCGCACCGTATCCCAGGGTTTCATCTCTGTCGATCGCGGTCATGAAACCATCCGGGTCGTGGGTGATCAGGTGGTTGAGATCGGGATCGACTACCATGTCGAGGTCGAGCATCTGCTGCCCGCTGCCCGCAACTGCGTCACGAAGGACAACCACGCCGGGCAATTCTTCTCGGTGGGTTCTTCGCACCTTGACCTTGGCCATGCAACACCTCTATTACGCCTTCCCTCAGGAAGTCTCGTATTCGGGGAGTGTAGCACCCCGAGACGGGCCGAGGCCGCGCCCTGTTGCTTGGATTTGCCGACAAAGGTGCAGCGGGCGAGGCGCCCGCCGCTACAAAGAGATCATCGTTGTGGGGGCGATGGCCCGGTTGCCGCGGTCGAAGTCCGAGGTCCGCGACCGGGGAAATGAGTGCTCTTTTCTGATTCCAGGTATGATCTCACGCCACAGGGGGAATGATGCCGAAGAAACTAAAAATCACTGATCGCGGGGTCAACTTCGATACAAACAAGGACCATTGGCTCAACGAATTGAGGATTCTCCTGGCCCAGAAACAGTCGATCGCGGAAGGGGGAGGCGCCCGGGCAGTCGAACGCCAACGCAGTCAGGGGAAGATGTTGGCCCGTGAGAGAATCGAGTACTTGATCGATTCTGAAACGGATTTTCACGAGTTGGGTTCCTTTGCGGCATGGGAAATGTACAAGGAGTGGGGCGGCGCGCCGTCCGCGGGTGTGGTCACAGGTTTGGGACGGATCGAAGGGCGCGAGTGCGTCATCATTTCCAACGATGCGACGGTCAAAGCCGGCGCCTGGTTCCCTGCGACCTGCCGGAAAATCCTCCGGGCCCAGGAGGTGGCGATGGAGAATCGTCTGCCTCTGGTTTACCTGGTGGACTCTGCAGGTGTGTTTCTGCCCCTCCAAGAAGAGATTTTTCCGGACAAAGAAGATTTCGGTCGGGTCTTTTTCAACAATGCCCGGCTGTCGGCCGAGGGCATTTATCAAATTTCGGCAATCATGGGCTCTTGTGTCGCCGGCGGGGCCTATCTTCCGATCATGTCGGATGAAGCCTTGATTGTCGAAGGGACCGGGACAATTTTTCTGGCGGG
>CBDTUG010000035.1:0-8731 GCA_965363555.1 uncultured Thermoanaerobaculia bacterium | reverse complement strand
AGTGTCATTGGTGAAGAGGTGGTGGTAAAAAACTTCCAAGGGCTCACCGCCGACCTCGATGACCCTGGCAAGACCTCCGGGAATGGGATAGCGTTCGAAGACATGCGGCTTCAGACCGGCCTGGGCCAAGCGGTAGGCCGCGGTCAGGCCCGAAAGGCCTGCACCGACAATGGCGACATCACGACTCAAAAGATGACGTTGTCGACGTAGAACTGCTCGGTCTGGATCGTGTTGCCGGCAAGGGCCGCCGCATCCTCGTGGGTCAACCTGAAAGTGCCGGCTGTACGACCGGAGGTCTCCACCATACGGAGTTCGACGGTGGTCGGGGCCAGGTCGGGACGCCGGGTCGCAATCATGTCGAAGGCTTCGGCCACGGTCTCAAGGGCGTGGAATACCTCACGCTGGGTGTCGGTGACTGCCTGGACAAACAAGGAATCCGGCTGTGTGCCGCTACTGGTCCTGAAGAGGTAGAGATTTTTCTTGTCGAGGATTTCACTGAAGGCCGTGGAGACCTTTGGGTCCTTGTAGGGATTCATCTGAAGCTTGATTCCCGGTGTGGGCGTCGGCGTCGGGACAGAGTCTTCGGACAATTCCGCATCCTCTCCGGTGCCCGAGATCGTGGCGTAGTTGCCCAGGGTCATCCGTGGTGTGGGGGTTGGGGGGATTTCTTTGGCCTGACCAAGACCGTCCACGGTCAACGCATTGCCCAGTCCCAATTTGTTGTAGCGCTCCGTGGCGATCAAATCGATCTGGTCGATCGCGTAGGAAGTCACCTGACCGGTATTCAGCGTCAATATCGCCAATTTTCCGTCGATGGTCAGAGGTTCGTTACAGCGGATACGTTGTCCGTTTTTCAGGATGACAACGTGCCCTCCGCTGGTCGCGCCCACCGCCACGACAAGGGCGGTGACCACACACAGGACCGAAATTAAAAGTCTCATGCTCGTCTCCTTGATTTTTCAAACCCAAGTATAGCCGTATGATCGTTCTTCCGCCAGGATTGTATAAACAGCCCTTTCGCCTTGGGTTACGTTCGCGAGCAGATCGATCCACGCTTCTATGCTTGACCTGCAAGGCGCCTTTCCCTAGACTCTCCACCTTATGTTGGAGAGCCTGCAGGAACGGCTTGCGCGCGTAACGAAGACCCTTCGAGGTGAAGGGCACCTGACCGAGTTCCATATCGACTCGGCGTTGAAGGAAATTCGCACGGCCCTTTTGGGTGCGGATGTCAACGTCGAAGTCGTTGCCCGGTTTGTTGATAGGGTCCGTGAACGAGCCGTCGGCAGGGAGGTGCTGACCTCGGTGAGTCCGGCCCAGATGGTGACCAGGATTGTCCATGAGGAACTGGTTCGTCTCCTGGGCGGTGAAACTGTCGAAGCCGATTTCAAGGGCAGGCCGGCCGTCGTGATGATGGTTGGTCTCCAGGGCGCAGGAAAAACGACCAACGCCGCCAAGATGGCCCTCTGGATCAAGGAAAAGAAGGGCCTCTTCCCCCTGCTGGTTCCTGCGGACACCTCACGGCCCGCTGCTCGCGAGCAGTTGTTGATCCTTGGTAAGAAGGCGGGCATTCCTACCATTGACACCCGTGACATGGACGACCCTGAAGAAATCGCACGGAAGGCGATGCGGGAGGCGATGATCAAGGGCTATCAGGTCCTGGTCTTCGACACCGCAGGGCGCCTGCACATTGATGAGGAGTTGATGGCTCAGCTTCTCAGGCTCAAAGAGATCCTGAAACCCAAACAGATTCTTTTCGTCGCCGATGCCATGACCGGCCAGGATGCCGTTCGGTCGGCGAGGGCTTACCACGAGAAAATGGACATTACCGGCGTTTTTCTGACGAAGTTGGACGGTGACGCCCGCGGTGGTGCGGCCCTGTCGGTGTCCGAGGTCGTTGGACGGCCAATTTTATTCTCGGGGATCGGCGAGAGGCTTGAGGACATCGAGGTCTTCCACCCCGAGAGGATGGCGGGTCGAATCCTGGGAATGGGTGACGTGCTCACCTTGGTTGAGAAGGCTCAGGATGTAGTTGACGAACGCCAGGCCAAAAGGCTCGAAGCCAAGATGCGGAAGAACCGCTTCGACCTTGAAGACCTCCGTGACCAGCTTGGCAGCCTCAAAAAGATGGGGCCGTTGAAGCAGGTGATGGAGATGATGCCCGGCATGAACAAGATGATGCCTGAGGGTGGCGCCACTGATGCCCAGGAACGTCAGCTGAAACGGATGGAAGCGTGCATCGATTCGATGACGCCCAAGGAACGCCGCCATCCCCAGATTTTGAACGGACCTCGGAAGCGGCGCATCGCTAAAGGGTCGGGAACATCGGTCGAAGAGATCAACCGCCTCTTGCGACAGTACGGACAGATGCGTAAGCTGATGAAGCGCTTGGGGAAAGCCGATCCCAGGCAGCTGAAGCGACAGTTGGGAATCGGTTGATTATTTCGGGGATGGGCCTTGGTGCCTGACTCTCCCAATAGAGTATATTGAACGCCGGTCCATGGGGCCGTGCAAGGAGGCTACATATGTTGATGATCAGACTGCGCCGTGGTGGCGCCAAGAAACACCCGATGTACCGGGTCGTCGTATCGGATTCGCGAAAGCGTCCGACTTCCGATTATCTGGACCAGGTTGGAATCTACGACCCGAACATCGAACCGCCGGAGATCCGCATCGACCTCGAGAAGGTCGATGAGTGGAAAACCAAGGGTGCCCGCGTGTCTCAGACCGTTGATTCCCTGATTCGCAAAGCACGCCATCAGGGTGATGCGCCTGCCGGTTCCTAAGTTCAGTAGCGCCGCCCCTGAGCGCCGCAATTGCCGCAAAAGGAGTCACCCGTGAGCGCGATGAAAGATCTGCTTGTCGAGATAGCGAAAGCCCTCGTCGACAACCCTGAAGACGTCAGTGTCACCGAGGTCGAGGGCGAACAGACCACGGTTTTGGAACTGCGGGTTCGAGAAGAGGACCTGGGCAAGGTCATCGGCCGTCAAGGCCGCACTGCCCGGGCCCTGCGGACCCTGCTTACGGCCACCGGAATGAAAGTCCATAAGCGGTTCGTTCTCGAAATTCTCGAGTAGTGGTTTCGCCCCAAGCCCCAACGCCCGAGGCCCGGTGGTTGATCGTCGGCCGAGTGGGGAAACCCCACGGTGTGCACGGCGGTGTAATGGTGGATATCGCAACCGACTTCCCGGAGCGGATGACCGCCGGCATCGAGGTCGGCATAGGCCCCGAAGACGGTCCAGATCGCACTGTCGGTGTTCACTCTGTGCGGTACCACCGCGGTCGGTGGCTGATTGAGTGGGTCGGAATTCGCTACCGTGACGAGATTGAACCGTGGCGTGGACTCTATCTTTTTCTGCCCGAGAAGAGCATGGAACAACTGCCTGAGGGTTATTACTACGAGCATCATCTGATCGGTCTTGAGTGCCGATCGCCCGATGGCGAAGCACTGGGTACGATAACGGGACTCGACCTTGATCCCGGCCAGATTCGGGCGGTCGTTCGCCGTGGAACCAGGGAGTTTTTGGTGCCGTGGGTGCCTGAGATCGTTCAGAACGTCGATCTGGAAGGTGGCGTGGTCACCCTTGACCCTCCCCGTGGCCTGCTCGACGACGATGCCGAGATGGCGTGACCGGCGCCTTGGAGCCAGAGATAGTGTCGGCGACCGACCCTGCAACATCTTCGAAATCTCGGGGCAACGGCCCAGGTGTTGGGTCTCAGGTCCCGAAAGCCACCCGTGTGCAACCTGGGACCTGCACACTGAAACCTTTCCGGTTTAAGGCAGGCTCATGAGATTTGACGTCCTGACTCTTTTTCCCGAGCTTTTTGAGACCTTCCGAAGGGTGGGCGTCCTGGGCCGGGCCGTTGAGAGGGACCTGGTTTCAATCGACCTGCACGACCTCAGACGTTGGAGCGGCAACCGGTGGGGGCAAGTTGACGACGAGCCATACGGTGGTGGAGCCGGTATGGTCCTCAAGGCGCCTCCCGTGCTCGAGGCGGTCCGAGAGATCGCTTCAGCTGGCGAAATTCCTCCGGTGACGGTTGTTTTGTCGCCACGGGGGCGGCCCCTGAATCAAGCCTTCGCGGAGGAACTTCGGCAAAGTGGGCGGTTGCTCCTACTGTGTGGGCGCTACGAAGGCTTCGACGAGAGAGTGTCGGAGATTCTGCAACCTGTGGAACTCTCCCTGGGTGATTTTATCCTGGGGGGTGGCGAAGTGCCGGCCATGGCGGTCATCGAGGCGATCTCCCGTTTGGTTCCGGGCGTCGTCGGTGATCCGGAGTCGGTGGCCGAGGATTCTTTCTCGAACCACCTCCTGGATTATCCCTGCTATACACGGCCCGCCGAGGTCGAAGGCAGAACCGTGCCGGAGGTGCTTCGATCCGGAAATCACGGCAAGATCTATCGTTGGCGACTGGAGAGGGCTGTCGAGGCGACGGTAACCAGAAGGCCAGATCTGATCAAGAAGAACTGGGAGACCTACCCGGTCGAGATCCGCAGATTGATCCGGAGGTATGACCCAGACCTGGCTGAAAGCTTGGAGGCCGGGCCTCTAGAATGATCTGAAAACGAGGAGATTTGAGAATGTCCCACCTGAGAAAAACAGTCGTCAGTGTTGTCGCAGTGATTGCGGCCGCGACGATAGCCATGTCCGCCGGCGCCCAAGGATTTCGGCCGGAACCGGTCTTCAACGTTGATCTTCTGGCCGACCGATCTCCGGTTGTTGCCGGGGACGATTTGAATCTGGCCGTTGTCATCAAGATAGACGAGGGATGGCATATCAATACCGATGATCCCGGGGATGAATTCATGGTGCCGACCACCCTCGAGTGGCAGCTGCCCGAAGGGTGGCCCGACGTGGGGCTGGATTTTCCTCACGGCGAGTCCATCACCTTCGAATTCTCCGAAACACCGCTGAGTGTTTGGGAGGGGAAGGTCGTATTGGTGGGTACTGTCGCTCTCCCGGCTGATGCGATTGGTTCGGTCGATCTGGCCGTCAGCGTCACTGCTCAGGCGTGTAACAACAGTCAATGCTTGCCCCCCCTCGCGGTTTCTGCCGAACTGAAGACCGAGATCGCAGCCGCCGGAGGATCCTTCGAGAGGATCAATCAGGAGCTCTTTGCCGCTGAGGAAAAGACCGATGTCGTCGACGCTGCCAACAGCGGAGGGCAGGGTAACGACACTGAAGATGACCGGTCCCTGGTGCTCTTCCTCATTGGTGTGTTCCTGGCGGGCCTGGCGCTCAATCTGACGCCCTGTGTTTTTCCCCTGATTCCCATCACCGTCGGTTTCTTCGCCCAACAGGCCAAGAACCGAAGCGGAGGCACCTTCTGGATGGCGTTTGCCTATGTAATGGGCATCGCCTTGACCTATTCAGTCCTGGGGGTTGTGGCCGCATTGACCGGTCAACTCTTCGGCTCAGCCCTGCAAAGCCCATGGGTTGTGGGGGCCATCGTTGTGGTTCTCCTCGGCCTGGCCGCATCGATGTTCGGCCTGTGGGAATTCAAGACCCCAAATTGGGCCCACAAGGCAGCGGGCGCACGCGGGGGCATTGTCGGTTCCCTCCTGATGGGCCTGATGATGGGTTTCGTCGCGGCGCCGTGCATCGGACCATTCGTTTTGGGTCTCTTGACCTATGTCGGGCAGAAGGGCGATCCGGTCTTCGGCTTCTTCGCCTTCTTTACACTGGCCCTGGGTTTGGGGCTGCCCTACCTGTTGTTGGGCACTTTCACCGGCGCCGTCAACCGACTGCCAATGTCCGGAATGTGGATGGTGGGTGTTCGGCGAGTTTTCGGTGTGATCCTGATCGCGATGGCTGCCTATTTTGCCGCCCCGATGATGCCGGGCTCCTGGGGGCAGTGGCTGCTGGCGGCGACGCTGGTTCTTGGCGGGCTTTACCTGCTGGTCATCGACAGGACCGGGTCCGAACAGCCCGGCGTCGATCGGGTGATGCGTCTTTTGACGGTCGTCATGGTTGTCGTCGGCCTCTGGATGGCGCCGATCAACAGGGGCGGCGTCGGAGGCGACCACCTCGGGTGGCAGCCCTACGAAGCTGCGGCGGTCGAAGCGGCCATCGACGGTGGGGGAGCGGTGATTCTGGACTTCGCCGCGGACTGGTGCGTGCCTTGCCGCGAACTGGACGAGAAGACCTTCGCCGATCCACGGGTGGCCGAGATCCTGGCCGGCTACGAGCGGTTCAAGATCGACCAGACCCGACAGGATGATCAGGCTCGCAGTGTCGCCTCGAAATTCGAGGTGCGAGGTGTGCCAACCGTCATCGTATTTGCAGAAGGGCGGGAGGTCTTCCGGATCACCGGGTTTGAACGGGCAGATCGGTTCCTTAAGAGGTTGCCGTAGCGATATATGGGTGTCCTTATTGGCCCGGAGGGGTGTCTAAAATCCCATCCATTTATCGCTTGGTGCGCTTCGCGCCCAGTTGACAAAGAGAGGTTGGCGGCTCATGACCAGCCGGCCTCTTGCAATTGTGCCGGCGGGCGTCCCCGCCTGCCCTCGAGGGCTTGATGTCGTAGTCTGAAGGTGCCCGGTGGTCGCAATTTCTGTTTCGATTTCCCAACCGATGAGTCGTTGATTCCGGTTCTGCCTTGTTAACCCATCCGCGCTAGAATGTCTTTCTGTGATGATGCTGGGGGCAAAGAGTCAATGACCAATGAGAGTGTGACACCCAAGGAGAGCGGGCGGGAACCGGGCCCGGCAGCGGCGACTCACATGTGGCAGCGCCTGCTGAATCGGCCTGTTCAATTCGTATTTGACGTGGCGGTGTTGGCCCTCGCATTCATCGTTGCCTATTTCCTTCGTTTTGAGTTTGAGATCACCCAGGTCGAGTTGCACAAGATGCTGGCGCAGTTGCCCCTGGTGGTTCTGATCCAGTTCGGTGCGCTGAATCTCTTCGGGATCTACGCCTTCGTGTGGCGTTACATCGGCATGGCTGAACTGAAACCCTTCCTCAAGGCGGCGTGGTGGTCTTTTCTTCCTATTGTTTTGATGCGACTAGGGTTACCTGCCGCTTTTGGCCAGTGGCGGGTGCCGCTGTCGATCATCCTGATGGATACAATGCTGGCTTTTGGCGGTGTCCTGGCATTGCGCGTCTTGCGCAGGGCGATGTTCGAACGTTTCGAGAAGGAACGGCGGGCCCGGGGCGCAGGTGGTGGAACCGCAAAACCGGTGCTGCTGGTCGGCGCCGGCCGGGCCGGGGTCCTCGCGGCTCGCGAAATCCAAGCCCGGGGTGATATGGGGATCACGATCCGCGGGTTTGTTGATGACGATTTTGACAAGCACGGTTCGGTGATTCAGGGCGTCAAGGTATTGGGTGTGACCCGCGAGTTACCGAGCCTGGTGGCGGATTTGGGGATTGACCACGTCGTGATTTCGATTGCCCAGACGGCTCGAAAGGACTTGCGCCGCATCATCGATATCTGCGAGGCGATCCCGGTCCGAGCGCGGATTATCCCCGGCCTCTACGAGCTGATCGACGGTTCAGTCGAAATCAGCCGCATCCGGGACGTTGAGATCGAAGATTTGCTGGGTCGGGACCCGGTCAGCCTCGATGAGAAATCGTTGGCGGAGTTTCTCAAGGGCAAGACCGTCATGGTGACCGGCGCCGGAGGCTCGATAGGGTCCGAACTTTGTTGCCAGGTCGCGCGTTTCGGCGCCGGCAGGGTGTTGATGGTCGAACGGGCGGAATTCGCTCTCTTCAATGCCGATCGGACAATTCGGGACGGAAGTTTCGGAGCCGAGATCGTGCCGCTGGTGGCCGACATCTGTGACGAGGCCAGAATGCGGACCCTGTTCGAAACCTATCGGCCTACAGTCGTCTTTCATGCGGCAGCACATAAGCATGTACCCATGATGGAGAGCAACGCCGGTGAGGCGGTCAAGAACAATATTCTTGGGACTCGGCTCCTGGCGGAACTGGCCGGGCAGTTCGAGGTCGGCACGTTCGTCCAGATTTCGACGGACAAGGCGGTCCGTCCGACCTCGATCATGGGCGCGTCGAAAAGGGCCGCCGAACTGGCTGCCCAGGATCTCAATCACAGGTACGACACTCACTTCATTTCTGTTCGTTTCGGCAATGTACTGGGTTCTGCGGGATCTGTCGTGCCGATCTTCAGGAAGCAGATCGAGGAGGGCGGGCCGGTCACCGTGACTCATCCGGACATGGTTCGTTACTTCATGACCATCCCTGAGGCATCCCAGCTGGTGGTTCAAGCGGGAGCGATCGGTGAGGGTGGCGAAATCTTCATCTTGGACATGGGCGAACCGGTGCGCATCGTCGACATGGCCAAGGACATGATCACCCTGTGCGGATTGAAACCGTACGAAGACATCGATATCGAGTTTACGGGCATGCGACCGGGCGAGAAGCTATTCGAAGAGCTGGAGACGGTGGGGGAGAAGATCGCTAAAACCCGCCATCCGAAGATCTTCATCGGCACGATTAACACCTATGGCCAGGCCGAGGTCAAACGGGCGCTCGGGCGGTTCAAGGAGTTGTCAATCAGTGGTGACGAGACCGAACTACGGCGGTTCTTCAACGAGCTGCTGCCGGAGGCCCGGGTTAGCACAATAACCCGTTGAGATCGTTTTTTCCGTTCCGTCCTCCGACCGTGGAGATCCGGCCTGGTGTGGCATGCGGTCGTTCTAACTCGGGGGCAGGTTGAAGCCCTAACCCGCACTTCTCACCAGTGTCCGGCTGCAAGGCGCGAACCACAACGACCT
>CBDTUG010000034.1:0-8814 GCA_965363555.1 uncultured Thermoanaerobaculia bacterium | reverse complement strand
AGTTGCCACACACTGCGCCACTCGTTTGCGACCCATCTCTTGGAGGATGGGTACGACATCCGCACGGTTCAGGAATTGCTTGGGCATAAGGATGTCAAGACGACGATGATCTATACGCATGTGATGAACTCAGGCCACTGCGGCGTCATCAGTCCGTTGGACCGGAAACCGAATGGAGGGGACTCACAAGGGTAAAAACCACCCAAATGATTCAGCTCCGCCGGTTGATACGGATCCTAAAGTCTTGAAAATGCGGATGTTAACGGATCTCGTGGTGCCACATCCGCTGTCAGCTGGTGTCTCAACGTAGGCCATGAAGCCTCGGATCGAGTGTAGCAGAGGTTGAATTCGAAATTTTTCTTGGAACCCGGGCACGTCCCGTCGGGGGTACTGGGCGCTCCTGGTTTCCGGCGTCACGGAAAGCATGCCCTGTTGGGGGTTTTCGCTCCAATGAACCGTAGTCGGCTCCATTGTCCCTATTCTTTTTTCTCTGCGTTCTTTGCGTTCTTTGCGAGAGGTCCTCTTTGTGGCTCTTTGTGGCTTTTCCTCTGCGTCTTTGCGCCTCTGCGTTTACTTTTCGGTTTTTCGCTTTTGGGCGAGGCAGTCGCCAACAGCTCCCGCAGATACACGCCGGTATAGGACTTCTCACATTCAGCGACCTGCTCGGGGGTTCCGGCGGCAACGAGGGTCCCGCCGCCGTCACCACCTTCGGGGCCTAGATCGATGATCCAGTCAGCAACTTTGACGACGTCGAGGTTGTGTTCGATGACGACGATGGTATTGCCTCGATCGACCAGGGCCCGGAGAACACCGAGCAATCTCCTGACATCGTCGAAATGAAGTCCGGTGGTCGGTTCATCCAGAAGGTAGAGGGTTGTCCCGGTCGCTCTCTTGGCCAACTCTCTCGAGAGTTTGACGCGCTGGGCCTCGCCGCCGGAAAGGGTCGTAGCGGCCTGGCCCAGATGGATATATCCCAAACCGACCGCTGTCAGGGTGTCCAGGACTCGTTTGACCTTGGGCACCGGGTCGAAAATATCACGGGCCTGGTCGATGGTCAGATCAAGAACCTCCGCGATGGTCAGACCCTTGTAGCGGACCTCCAGGGTTTCCCGGTTGTAGCGGGAACCGTGGCAGACGTCACAGGTGACGAAGACATCGGCCAAGAAGTGCATCTCGATGCGAACCTGTCCCGCTCCTTGGCAGGCCTCGCACCGACCACCCTTGACGTTGAAGCTGAAGCGCCCGGGCTTGTAGCCGCGTGCCCGGGCCTCGGTGGTTCCGGCAAACAGGGAACGGATCGGGTCAAAGACCTTGGTATAGGTCGCCGGGTTGGACCGGGGCGTGCGGCCGATCGGACTCTGGTCAATAGCGATGACTTTGTCCAGATTCTCGGCCCCATCGACGGTGCCATGCTTCCCGGGGCGGGCCAGGCTGCCATAGACCTCCCGGGACACCGCCTTGTGGAGAATTTCATTGACCAGGGTTGACTTGCCCGACCCCGACACCCCGGTGACACAGATCAAACAGCCCAGGGGAAAGGTGACATCGATATCTTTGAGGTTGTGCTCTCTGGCGCCACGAACGACGAGGTCTCGGCCAATCCCTAGGTTTCGGTGGGCGGGAACAGGCACCATCTCCGCGCCTGATAAATAGCGACCGGTCAGACTCTCGGGGGCGTTCAGGATCGCCTCCAGCGTTCCTTGAGCCACGACTTTGCCGCCATGGCGACCGGCGCCTGGGCCGAGGTCGATCACCCAGTCCGCCTGGCGAATGGTCTCTTCGTCATGTTCGACGACGACCACGGTATTGCCGAGATCCCGCATGCCGAACAGGGTGTTCAAGAGCCGCTGATTGTCCCGCTGATGCAGACCGATCGAGGGCTCGTCGAGAACGTAGAGCACGCCCATCAGCTTCGAGCCCACCTGGGTCGCCAGCCGAATTCTCTGACTTTCTCCGCCGGAAAGTGTGCCCGCCATCCGGTCGAGGCTCAGGTATTCCAGTCCAACCGATTCCAGGAACATCAGGCGGTCTCGAATCTCCCGTAAGACTTTGGTGGCGATCTTCTCGTCCCGGCTGGAGAGGTTCATCTTGGCAAACCAGGCCCGAGTCCGGTGAATCGGCATCGCCGACACCTCCGAGATTCCCGCGCCGTCAACCAGCACCGCCAGAGACTCCGGCCGAAGCCGGGCGCCGTTGCACGCGCTACAGGTCGCAAAAGACATATAGCGTTCAAGATCACGCCGGATGTCCTCTGAGGCCGTCTCGCCATATCGCCTCTCGATTCTCGGCACCAGCCCCTCGAGGCGGTCCCGGAATCGGTAGGCGCCCTTCTTGCCCTCCCACACAAAATCGAATTCATCGTCGGACCCAAAGAGAATCAAGCGCCGAACGGACTCGGGAAGCTCCCTCCAGGGCGTTCTCAGGTCAAACCCGAGGGCCGCCCCCAACTGCACCAACAACCGGCCGAACCACGATGCGCCACCGTTTGTGACGGTGGCGAGGCATCCGGCGCTGATCGACCGGGTGGGGTCCAGCACCAGTTTCTCGGGGTCGATTTCCCTCAAGAAGCCCAGGCCAGAGCACTGCTGACAGGCGCCCTGGGGTGAGTTGAAGGAGAATAGCCGTGGCGAAATCTCCGAAAAGGAAAAACCACATTCCAAACAGGCCAATCGTGCTGAGAGTTGCATCTCCGAATGACCGTCGACGGCGATCCGAATCAGGCCCTCACCAACCTTGAGCGCGGTCTCCAGGGATGAGGCCAGCCGGCTCTCGACGCCCTCTCGGACGGACAGGCGGTCAATGACCACCTCGATCGTATGCTTCCGTTTTTTGTCCAGTTCGGGCCGTTCGGTGATCTCGACCACGTCGCCATCGATCCGTGCGCGAACGAACCCCTCCCGCTCCATCTGCTCGAAAATTTTGCGGTGCTCTCCTTTGCGATCCCTGATTAAGGGCGCCAGGACCAGGAAACGGCTGCCTTCAGGCAGACTCAGGATGCGATCCACCATCTGGTCGACGGTCTGAGGTTGGATCGGCGTGTGATGCACCGGGCAATGAGCCACGCCGATCGAGGCCCACAAGAGCCTCAAATAGTCGTGGATCTCGGTCACGGTGCCGACGGTCGAGCGTGGGTTTTTCGACGTGGTCTTCTGTTCGATCGAAATGGCTGGGGAAAGACCTTCGATCAGATCGACGTCAGGTTTCTCCATCTGGTCCAGAAACTGGCGAGCGTAGGCCGACAGGCTCTCGACATAGCGTCTCTGACCTTCCGCAAACAGGGTGTCGAACGCCAGGGAACTCTTACCCGACCCCGAAACCCCGGTGATGACAACCAGCTGATTCCTGGGAATCGATACGTCGATATTCGCGAGGTTGTGTTCTCTCGCGCCTCGAATGACGATTTCGTCACGAATGCCGGTCGGCTTTCGGTCCATGCCTCAGACTCCCCAGGGGTTCAACCGGGACGAGTGCAATTCTATTCTCTCCCAACCCGGCGGAGCCGGAATCAAAAGGCGCTTGTCCGGCTCGCCAGACAACGGTATCAGGTTGTAGGTAGCTATTATCAGGAAACCCAGTGCACGCTGCGCTTTGCGGCCCGAGACCTGCAATTCCGCCTCGCTTTTTCAAAGCTGTTGCGGTGGTTGTGGCTATTCTCTTTCCTTGATGGCCTGATCGGCCTCCCGGTCCAGTGTGCGTTGCCTCAATGTCTCTCTTTTGTCGTGCAACTGCTTGCCTCGGACCAGGGCCACCTGCACCTTGATCCAGTTCCCGTCAAGCGCGACTTCGATCGGGACGACGGTCAGGCCCTTTTCCACAACCGCGGAGGCCATTTTTAGGATTTGGCGCTTTTGCAACAACAGCCGTCGACGTCTCAAGGGGTCGTGTCCCGAGTATCCGGAATGTTCGTAGGGACTGATGTGGCAGCCGACCAAAAAAGCCTCGCCCCCCTTGAAGGCCACATGGGCTTCTTTGAGGTTGATCCTGCCGGCTCGGACGGCCTTGACTTCCGTTCCCACCAACTCGATGCCGGCCTCCACCACCTCAAGAATGTGGTAGTCATGCCTGGCCTTCCGGTTGGTAGCCAATACTTTTCGTTGGCGCTCAGGCATTGTCCGTCCGGATCCCTAAATGACCCGAAGCAGGGCGTCGACAACCCGCGGGTCGAACTGTCGACCACCTTCTGAACGCATGGTTTCGACGGCCCTCTCGGCCGTTACCGGCCGCCGGTAACTCTCAGCGGAGGTTAAGACATCCCAAACCTCGGCCGCATGTACGATTCTGGCGACCAAAGGAATGGCGTCACCGGCCAGCCCATCCGGATAGCCGCGCCCATCCCATCGCTCGTGGTGATTCCGGACGGCCTTTTGCACTTCAATCAGGCCGGCTTCGGCGACGATGCGCTCGCCCTCCACAACGTGGTTCCGGTAGCTTCGGCGTTCGTCGGGACCCGGCGTCTTCATGCGGTACAACTGGTCATAGTCCAATTCCAGCATGCCGATATCGTGAAGAAGGCCGGCAAGTGCCGCCTCCTCGCATTGCTCCCGGAGAAGTCCAAGACTGTGTGCCACCATCCACGAAAGCCGGGATACCGAAAGGGCATGTTTCTCAAGGTGGGGGAACTCCCGACCCGGAGGCCGCAGCAGACCCCGCGCAAGCCGATTTCGAGCAAGGCGGACTGACGATTGTGCCGAGAGTTCGCGCGCTCTTCGGGTCAATCGGTTGATCATTCGGGGTACTGAGTTGTTTTCGGCACAACCCACAGCCCCAACGGCAACAGCCCAGCCGCCATTCATCAGCAAAACTGAAGCCGCGACCACTTGTGCGCCGGTTTCCCGGCGACGGTCTTCCCGTTCGACTGTCTGAACGGTCCACCGGTCCGGCCCTGGCAGATCCAACCCCTTCTTTCTCAGGATCTCTGCCTGATGGTGGAGGAGAGGCGCCACATCGTCGGCATCCATGCCCTCGACGACATTGACCCGCGCCCCTGTCCCGTCACCATCCACCACCGTCAACACCGCAAGGCTCATCTCCGGTTCCCGCTCGACCTCGACCGAAAAACACCGGCACAACTGCTCAAATCCCGTCTGGTCGAGCACTGTTCCGGTGGACGAAGGCGCGACACGAGGTTTCCGGGGCCGAACGATCTCCTCCGACACTGCCTGGGGGGACTCTTCCGGCTCCAGTCCTTCAACCACCCCGGTCAATCGAATGAGTTTTAGAAGATCACCGGCGATCAACCGGGCTGCGTTTTCATCTTCTTTCAGGAAGGGGCGTTTTCGCCCTTTGTCCCGAGCATCAACGAAGCCCACCAGTCGACTGTCTCCATACACTGGCGTCAGCAACATTCGCGTGCTGCCGGCTGAATTGAAAATGTCGAACAGTTCAGGGCTCTCGTCCCGACGGTTGACGACCAAAGGTTTCTCTCGCAACTCGTGCGCCTTGAGCACCAACGACGCTCGGGCTTCGTGCCTCACGGAGAGAATTTCCCTTCGGCCAAAGCCGTATTGGGTCGCCAAGAGGTAGGCGCCGTCCGGGGCCAGCAGATACAGTGCCGCTTTCGTGCTGTTGACCTCCTCAAGGAAGCGAAAAAGTGTCTCCTTGAATGATCTTTCTGTGTCCGGCCCCCAGCCCTGTATCGTTACGGTCATCATTCCATTCCTTTCCCTGATCCTACGGGAAATCTATCAAGGAAGCAATGAGGGATGAGCGACTTACCCTCAAACTTCGCCCAGGACTCAACGCCGGGACCGCACTCGCCGGGACCTATGATCATCAATGAGAATCGCTCAGATTGGGCATTATTGTCCCGGCTCAACAGGGTTGGGTGATAGTATCTGATTGATGTTCTCGTTGTTTTCCCTCGCCGTGGCTGCGGCTTTGCTGGTTCCGGCCCCACTCACTGTCCATGTCTCGCCCCAGCACCAGGCCCTGGATGTCCGGGTGGAACTCAATGTTGAGCTTCCGGAAGTGTTCATCAACGCCCTGCCGTCAGGTGGTGTGGTTCGGGTGGTCTATCCCCTTCGGGTTCGGTCGAGACGATCCTTCTGGTGGGATGGCCGGGTGTGGCGTGGTGAGATGACCAGTCAAGCCTCTTTTGACCCGATCACAGGCAGGTACCGTTGCGAATTGCTGCTCGATGAAATCATTGTCGCTTCAAGCGAGGTCGACTCCATGAGCGACGCCGCCCTCTGGTTGAAAGCCCCACCGTCGGTTCGGTTGGTCCTCAGTGACTTCAAGAAACTCGATCGCCTCTATATTCGAACCCGAGCCATCTTTTCGACATCGACGACGTGGTTGGTGTTCCCCGACCGGGAGGGCACCGAATGGGTAATGGTTCCCGTCGTCCAGGCAGAGCCGAAACCTGAGACGCCGGGAGAAGCCGTCCCGGCGGAATCCGGTTGAGGCTGTGGCTGGAATTATCCAAGCCTGGCGTCGGTATCGAAAAGAGAACCGCTTTCTCCTAACCGTTTTTGCCGTTCTTCTCTTTCTCTCCGGCGGCGCATTTTACCTCTTCCAACAAACCCAAGAAGCCTCATCCCAGGAGTTGACCAACCGTCTCCTGCTCTTCGTGCTCTGGTATCTCGACGTTTCGCTAATTCTGGTTCTTTCCTTCATTATCGTTCGGAGCCTGATTAAACTCCTGCTGGAACGTCGGGCCGGCATTCTCGGCGCCCGCTTCAGGACCAAATTGATTCTGACCTACATCTCACTGACCTTCGTTCCGGTTATTTTTATCTTTTTGATCGCCACCAATCTTCTTCAGCATTCCATTGACCGTTGGTTTTCCTCGCCGGTTGAAGATATTCTTCGTGGGGGTCGGGATCTCGCCGTCGAGCTTCGGGAGACCATTGAGGAACGCCTTGAACGCCAGGCGGTTATCGCGGCAACCGAAATGGAAAAGGCTGCCCCGAGATTCTCTCTGGCCGACCTCCAGCGGATCATGGCCCTCGACCTCCTGGCCCTCTTCGAGGGGGACGCGTTGGTCGAATCCGTCGCCGACCCCCGGAAGATTCCTGCGCCACTACCCGATCTCCGGTGGTCAGAACTCGATGCACAAGGCGTTCGCGTCGAACGGTGGCGGGGTGGACTCCTGATTAGGGCCTGGACCCCAGTCGGAACCCAGGAGCGGCATTTGGTCGTAGGCGCAGTCCTTCCAAGCCATCTTCTTCTCCACCTTCAGCGTGCGATCGACGCAGACACCCAGTTTCAAGAAATGAAGGCTCAGCAAGGCACGGTGACAGCCACGACCATTCTGGTCTTCCTGTCGGTGACCCTGCTCCTCCTGTTCTCCACGGTTTGGATTGGGCTTTACCTTTCCAAAAGATTCACCGAACCCCTGCTCGCCGTTGTCGATGCAACCCGCCGGGTGGCGGAAGGTGATGATCTGGAAGAGGTTGTCGCCCCCGCTTCCGATGAGGTCGAGGTCTTGGTGGATTCTTTCAATGCGATGGTCCGGCGCGTCCGGGCAACCGAGCAGGAAATCCTTTCTTCAAACCACGAACTGGCAACTCTGCTGGCGACTATTCCCACGGGGGTTCTGACGCTGAGCCCGGACAACGCCCGCTTCCGGCCCAACGCCGCTGCCGCCGTGATGTTGGGCCACACGTACTGGCAACGAACCTGGCTGCCGATCGATGCTCTGGAGGTGCCGGGTCTCGAGGAGTTCCATGCGTACCTCGAAACCGCTGACCCTCTCCGACAGCGTATTGAAATCGATCTGACGGTCGCTCATGAAACCCGGCATATCGAAATTTCTCGCCGCCCCCTGGCCGGAGGGGGTTCGGTTGTCGCCATGGACGACCTGAGCGAGCTGGTGGCGGCCCAACGTCAGGCTGCCTGGAGTGAAGTCGCCCGGCGGATCGCCCATGAAATCAAGAACCCCTTGACACCGATTCAGTTGGCCGCGGAACGAATTCAACGGCGCGTCACGGGACTTGGGGGGGAGTTGGAGCAGGTGCTCTCATCCAGCTGTCAGGCGGTTGTCGCCCATGTCTCCGGTCTTCAGGCCCTGGTTGATTCCTTCCATCAGTATGCGCAGATGCCGCCCGTCACTACGCAACCGTGGTCAATCAATCGTCTGATCGAGGAAACGGCGGCCTTGTACGAAAATTTCCGCGCGGAGATGACCGTTGTAACTGTGTTGCCCGAGGCACCACTCTGGGCCCTGGCGGATCCGATACTGCTTCGGCAGGCGCTGGTCAACCTGATCGACAACGCGGCAGCGGCCATCCCAGGAGAGGGCCGTATAGAAATTCACGCTTGGGCCGACGACGACAAGGCGATCCTCGAAATTCTCGATAACGGCACCGGCCTGCCGACCGATGATGTGCAACTTCTGACACAACCATTCTTCTCGACCAAGGGACGGGGCTCAGGCATGGGCTTGGCCATCGTTGACCGGATCGTACGCGACCATGGGGGGGTCTTTGAGATTTCAAACCGTGATGACCCCCAGGGCTGTCGGGCCCGCATCGTCCTTTTGGGCGCCACGATCCCGTTATCAACTGATGCTGGTGGTATTCCCTCGTGATGCGGCGTGAAAATTCCTGTTTTCTTTATTCAAACACGTCCCTTGGGGGGACGGCCGGTCCCGTGTTTGCTACAACTTCGGGCTTTGGGCGTTTGACCGTTTTGGCAACCGGAGATACCATCTGTCTATGACGTATCCAGGTAATCCAGAACTGTCGACACAAGCTCAAGAACGCATCATGTCGGCGTTTCGACAGGTCATCACCAAGATCCAAGAAGGGTTGTCCAATGAAGCCCTGATCGGCCTGGAGTTCGTGCTCCGTCTTGACCCAACATTCGCTCCCG
>CBDTUG010000033.1:0-8825 GCA_965363555.1 uncultured Thermoanaerobaculia bacterium | reverse complement strand
TTCTTTCTTCTTTCACTGATGATCAGTGCCCCGCTATTTGCAGAGGGCGACTCGGAGGCCACCAACTGCCCCATCACGGTTGTCCGAGTCCACAGCATGGACCGGAATGTGATCTCCGGAATCGCCCAATGGACGGAACCCTGGGAGATTCGGACCAAAGAGGGATATTTCATCGTCGGAGTCAATTCGGACGGGTTCAGGCGGCTCGAAGGCTTGGCAGTCCCCATTGAGATCGACGCCAAATTGACTGCCGACTACTGCGCCCCCCGGTTCCGTCTGCCTGACCAGAGAAGCGGTATTCCCGGCTACCCTTGCTACCGTACCGTCGAAGAGACTTTCGCTACGGCCGCCCAGTTGGCGGTGGACTACCCGACCCTGGCCCAGTGGATCGACATTGGCGACAGCTGGGAAAAAATCGCCCCAGGCGGCAGCGCCGGCTTCGACATGATGGTCCTTAAATTGACCAACTCCCAGGTCACCGGCACACCGACCGGGCTCGGCCAGGGCAAACCGGTGCTCTTCATCACCTCGGCCATCCATGCCAGAGAGTACACAACAGCTGAATTGACCACTCGGTTCGCCGAGTACCTTCTGAACAACTACGGCGTCGATGCCGATGCCACCTGGCTCTTGGACGAACACGAGATCCATTTGATGCTGCAAACAAATCCCGACGGCCGCAAGCACGCCGAGGCGGGCGATTATTGGCGCAAGAATACCAACGAGAACTACTGCGGGGCGACCTCGTCCTCTCGGGGCGCCGACCTCAACCGGAACTTCAGTTTCCAGTGGGCTTGTTGTAACGGATCCTCGGGCTCCGAGTGCGACAACGTCTACCGCGGTCCAACTCCAGCCTCCGAGCCTGAAACACAGGCGGTCGAGGCCTATGCCAGATTTGTCTTCCCCGATCAGCGGGACGATGCTTTGGGCGCACCGGCGCCTGACGACGCGACCGGCCTCTACATCGACGTCCACAGCTCCGGAGAACTGGTCCTCTGGCCCTGGGGCCATACTGCCACGGTCGCACCCAACGGGATCCAGATGCGGACTCTGGGACGCAAGATGGCCTATTTCAACGGACACGAACCCGACCAGGCCATCGGGCTCTACCCAACTGACGGCACGACTGACGATTTTGTCTACGGAGACCTCGGTGTCGCCGCATACACCTTCGAGTTGGGCACGACCTTCTTTCAGGATTGCGGATACTTTGAGTCAACGATCTTCCCCGACAACCTCGAGGCCCTGATCTACAGCGCCAAGGTCGCCCGCACGCCCTACCTCACCCCTTCAGGGCCCGAAGTGCTGGACCTCAACCTCCTGGGCGGAACCTTCGTGGCCCCTGGTGACACGATCGATGTGGCTGCCAATGCCAACGACACCCGCTTCAACAATGAAGTCGGATCGGAACCGACCGGAACCATCGCTGGCGCCCGCTGTAGCCTGGATGCGGCCCCGTGGGCCGATCCCGCCCCGGCCTTTTACGCCTTGTCAGCCACAGACGGCTCGTTCGACACCGGTGTCGAATCCGTCGAGGGCTCTATTACAACGTCCAGTCTGGCTGACGGCCGCTACACCCTCTTTTGCCAGGCCAAGGACAACGCCGACCAGTGGGGTCCCGTTTCAGCAATCTTCTTCTGGATCATGGACCCGGCCACGGCACCGCATGTTGCCGGGACCGTCAGCTCCACCGGCGACGGGTCACCCGTTGAAGCAACCATCACCGTCGGCAACATCAGTTCGGGCACGTCCGATCTTGGAACCGGCGCCTACGACCTGATGGTGCCAGTGGGCATCTACACCGTCTCTGCCACTCCGGTCGGTCCGAATCACGGCGGGCACAGCATTTCGGACGTCGTCGCAACATCCGGCTCGACGACGACGGTTGACTTCCAACTGCAACCCTTCGAGATTTCTCTTTTTGATGACGCCGAGAACGGCGAGCAGGACTGGACCACCCAGAGCCTCTGGGCCCTGACCACCGAAGCGGCCAACTCCCCCGCCCACAGCTGGACAGACAGCCCCAGTGGCCACTACGGAAACTACGCTGACACCTCAATGACCTCCGCAGTATTGGACCTCGGCAACGTCGAAAATGTCGTACTGCGATTCTTCCACACCTATGCCACCGAGAGCGGGTATGACTACGCCATCGTCGAATACTCGACCAACGGCGGATCATCGTGGTCTGAAACCATTAGGTGGGACGGCTCAAACTTGGGTTGGGACGAGGTCGTGCTTCAACTACCCGACCTCAACGGCGCAGACCAGGCCAGGATCAGATTCCGCCTTGACACCGATGTGAGTAACACCGATGACGGCTGGCATATCGACGACATTACCCTGAGGGGAACCTCGATCGACCCGCCTTTTTTCGCCGACGGCTTCGAGAGTGGTAACACCATTGGATGGGACGTCATGACGCCCCAGGGGAATAGCGCCGGTAAACCCTAAAAGATTGATCGTTGACAATCCTCTCTCGGCAAAAAACCATGCTATATTTCCCGAAGGTTCGAATAAGCAGTATTAATAATATTGCTTGATGATCCCCAACGAGATTCTATGAAAATCAGTCCGGTCGTTATTGCGCTAAGCGTGTGTCTGAACACTTTTTCAGGCTCGGTGTCCGCTACGGATTCCGCCATGGTCATTCCGGACCTTCCGAATACTCCAAGAGTGGCCAAGGGCCTTCCTGGTGAAGAAGGTGTTGTATCCATGGGTGTTGGCTCGGAATCCTCCAGCACAAACAACTTAGCCAGCAAGGGAAACTTCATCACCGTCAATCGCCCACTTTCCCTGGAATCAATCGCGGTCTACCTCGAAGATGTTCCCGCGGGTACGACGATCGAGTGGGCGGTCTACGAGTCACCGACATTTGACGGAACCTTCACCAAGGTCTGGGAAACATCCCGGACCGTCACCGAGAGCAATGGGTATTTCTCCAGCGGTCCGGTGATGGTTGACCTCCAACCGGGCACGTACTACTGGCTCGGCGGCTACTGGGATCAAGAGGTGACCTATGGCTTCTCCAACAGTCAACCGGGGGCGCCACTGACGTTCCCCGTCGGCGCGTCCTCGATGACCTACCATGCCAGAAATGGCGCCTACTCCACCCTTCCCGGACCAGGTACTTTCGAAGGCGATATCCAATCGACCGGTGCGCCCTATTGGCAGCGCTACGTCTTCTCCGGATCTCAGACGTCCATTTTTTATGACACGATGGAAACTGGCAACACCGACGCGTGGAGTTTGACCGTGCCCTGAGGGTCCGAAAAAAACTGCACTTGACAGCCGCGAGCGGATGTCCGGTAATCTCCATCATGAGAAATCAAACCGAAACTCTGTTCAGACCCTTTCCCTTCGGCTCGACAACGTTGTGGAACAGAATCGTCATGGCGCCGATGACACGCAGCCAATCGCCCGGAGGGGTCCCGACGGCCGAGGTCGCCTCCTACTACCGGAAACGGGCTGAGGGCGGGGTCGCCCTGATCATCACCGAAGGCACGGTTGTTGACCACCAAGGTTCGAACGGCTATCCCTCCGTGCCCAGGATCTATGGTGACGATGCCCTCGCCGGCTGGCGTCAGGTGGTCGAGGCGGTTCACGGCGCCGGCGGGGCCATCATCCCGCAACTCTGGCATGTCGGCAGCGTCCGTCAACCCGGCATGGAACCCGACCCTTCAGTCGGCGGCTTCGGACCATCTGCCGTCGTGCACCCCACCCACGGGGAAGAGGGCACGACACCGACAGCCCTCGGGGAACGCGACATCACGGCCATCATCGACGCATTCGCCCAGGCCGCTGCCGGCGCACAATCGGTCGGTTTCGATGGAGTCGAAATTCACGGCGCCCACGGCTACCTGGTCGATCAATTCCTGTGGGACAAAACCAACCGGAGAACGGACCGCTATGGCGGATCGACTGAAAATCGTCTGCGCTTTGCCACTGAACTTGTCGCCGCGGTACGGGCAGCAGTCGGCAGTGATTTTCCGATCGTCTTCCGCTTCTCCCAGTGGAAAATGGGCGACTACCGGGCCAAGCCGGCGCGAAACCCGCAGGAGTTGGAGGCCCTCCTGATTCCCCTGGCCGAAGCTGAAGTCGATGTCTTCCACGCCTCAACCCGGAATTATTGGAAACCGGAATTCAAGGGTTCCGACCTTAACTTGGCCGGTTGGACCCGGAAAATCACCGGTCGCCCGACAATCACCGTCGGAAGCGTCGGATTGGACGGCGACTTTCTGAGAGCCTTCATGGGCAAGGGCGCCGGTCCTGAGGGCATCGAGAACCTGATCGAACGAATGGAGCGAGACGAGTTTGACCTTGTCGCTGTCGGCCGCGCCCTGATCGCCGACCCCCAATGGCCGATCAAGGTGCAGACAGGCCATTTCGAGGACATCGAACCCTTCAATCCGGAGGCCTTGGCCAAGCTGTAGGTGAACTATCAGCTTAGCCTCTTGCACAAACCATGAGATAGCCACAAAGAGGCACCAAGAGGCACAAAGAGAAGAGCAAAGGGGCTGCCGGGACCGCGTCCTGGAGTGCGGGGATCCCGCACCGCATTGTGGCGGCCGGAATTCTGCAAGCAACTAAGGTGTCGGCTGTCCCCTTCATCCCTCCGCGATGACGCCAAGGAGATCTTCCATCCTGGTTATGGAATGGGTATGAAGGCGCCAGCGTCTCTTCGACTTCAATTCCTTCTCCGCCTGGTCCGCCACCTCAAAACCCGATGCCACCAGGAT
Source organism: uncultured Thermoanaerobaculia bacterium (assembly GCA_965363555.1). Taxonomy (GTDB): domain Bacteria; phylum Acidobacteriota; class Thermoanaerobaculia; order Thermoanaerobaculales; family Sulfomarinibacteraceae; genus DAOWGJ01. The sequence goes on along the minus strand of CBDTUG010000033.1, from coordinate 4,086 downwards.
TCCCCACTGGGGCGTCGGCGCAGTCTCGACGGACTCGAAGACCCAGCCCAATTCTCCGAGTTTCTCCGCGTCACCAATCCACGCCACCGCGACAGGATAATCCGCCATCCGGGCTCTGAGTTGTTTCAAGGCTCCCGAGGACTCCAGGGATACAACGTGGAGCACCAAACCGGCGCCCGACCCTCGAAGCGCGAGGGTGGCAGCCCTCCCTCCTCGCCAGGCCGCCGTGATTGACTCGCCCGACACCGCAAGATTCTCCGGCGGCAATGCCTGGCGAATTTCGAGAAAGGCGCCATACACCGACGGTTCGACCAACATCAGGATATGGGGCAATTCCGGAGAAAAGCCACGGTCCTCCACTGCGTTGATCACAGCCTGCACGGCCGTTCTGCAGCTCTCAATCACGCTTCCGTCGGCATCCTCACTCTTTGTCCCCTTCGCATCGACTTCAACGACCCCAGCGTGCACCATGAACCTGACCGCCAGGTCAATTGTTTTTGGCGACCATCGCTCCATCTCCTGCAATTCCCGCAGGGAAATACCGGTGTTGGCTCGAATGTCCTCAAATACTGTCTGCACCGGGATCGACCCCCAATCCCTCTCGAGATCAGGAGGCTGTGTGATGCCCGGGAGAATAGAGAGGGAGGCGTGTTCGCCAACCTCAGGCCACCTCGAGAGTTCGTCAACCATCCAGGCGGCGGTGAACATCACCTTTTGGATAGGAATCTCTCTGAGGTTCCCGTCCAGTTCCGCGGGCCCACTCTGCCCGACAAATCGAAAGGTGCCGCGCTCCAGGTCCATCATGGCCAGAACTGCCTCAATATCCTCGAGATTGCCCCAGGAAGCCGATCTCGGACGGCCGTCGACCACCACCAAACTACCCCTGCGGTCTTCCGATCCCACCTCCAGAACACCGTTCGTCTCGCCGTGCAACAGGCTTTGGACCACCTCGGCAATCGAAATCGTCTCCAGGCGCCCCTGGAATTCCAGCCGATCCGAAAAACGGCCATCAATCAACCGATTGAGCCTCAGCAACAGTTCTTCCGGATCGAAGGGCTTGCCGATATATTCGTCCGCACCACCTCGAAGGCCCTTGACGCGATCTTCGGCTTCGCCAAGAGCGGAGAGCATCAACACCGGCAGTCTCTTGGTTTCAGGGTTGGCATTAAGATCCTTGAGAACCTCAAAACCAGATCGACCAGGCATGATCACGTCCAGGATGACCGCATCAACCTGGTGAGCCGCTGCCAAATGCGCGGCCTCCTGGGGATTGGCAGTCACAACCGCACCATGCCCGCCCCCGATCAAGGTTCGCTCAACCAGCTTGAGCGTCATCGCATCGTCATCGACGACTAAGATCATGCCCATCAAAAAACCTCATTCATGTTCATGGTGGCCCCATCTTTCGGTCATTGCCTCAAGGTTCAACCTGGCACGCTCAAACGCCATGACAACGGAGTTGAGAAGGCTGTCCACATATTCTATATTCTCATTCTTCCCAACATCCTCAAGAGTAGCACTAGCCAAGGCCACTTCAGCAAGGCCCAGGTTGGAGCTGCTTCCCTTGATTTTGTGAGCCACAGTCCTAACCGTCTCGACATCTTCGATCTCGACAGCTTCACGGAGCTGGTCCAGCCGACCCGGCATGTCGTCAAGATAGATGCTGATCAACTCGGTCAGCAATTCCCTGCCGCCCGTCTGGAGCAACACTTCCAATCGGTCCGCATCGACCCCGGCATTACCAATAATAGTTGGTGCGTCAGAGCCGGCAGGGGCGGAGGCATCCAGCAGGGCTCTCTGGAGGGATTCCTTGCGGATCGGCTTGGTCAGGTATCCGTCCATGCCGGCGGCCAGGCACAGCTCCCGATCCTCGCCTGAAGCACGGGCCGTCATGGCAATGATCGTCGGCTGAGACGGCAGGGACGTCTCGCGAATGCGTCGTGTTGCTTCAAGCCCGTCCAGACCAGGCATCTGCAGGTCCATCAATACGACGTCATACTCGCCCTTTTCGACACATTCGATAGCTTCGAGCCCGTTGGCAGCCACATCGGCGCGATAGCCCAGTCTGTCCAACATCATCAGGGCGACCTTCTTGCCGATATCGTCATCCTCGGCCAGGAGGATCCGCACGTCTTGGGCCAAGGGCATTTCTGAACGGCCTGAGGAAGCTCCAGCAAGCCCCTTTTCACCCTCGCTCTCCAAGCCGAGGGCCCTTTCGAGCACGGACCGGAGGTGGGCCGGCTTAACTGGCTTGGTCAGGACCAGGGTCCCGGTTTTTGCATGCTGCCGAGAACCATGGTGGGGAACTGCCCACCGCATGACGATCACAGGCATCTGCCTTTCCACATCCCGGAGGGCATCAAATTCCTGCCGATCAGCCGCGGCAAATGCCCCGTCGTTGACGATCAATGCATCGATGTCCTTGGAGTCCTCCAGGTATTCCAGCGCCTCGGAAATCGAATCGACGGTCTCGATCTGCAACTTGAGGTCATCGGCGTATCCGGCCAGGGCATCACGCATCATGCGATTACGGTAGACCACAAGGATGCGCTTCCCATCCAGTGGGAATCCGGCCCTGTCGGCCCCGGCCTGTTCTTCGATCGCTTCCGCGCGGAAGGTGAAACTGAATGTCGAGCCCTTTCCCGGCTTGGAGGCGACCCAGATTCGCCCTCCCATCAACCCACACAGACGCCTCGAAACCGCCAGACCCAACCCACTGCCCCCATAGCGCCGGGTGGTTGAGGCATCTGCTTGAACAAACGGTTGGAAGAGCCGCTCCGAACCCTTCGGATCGATCCCGATACCGGTATCTCGAACCGAGACATGGACCTCAAGGAGATCGACCTCAAGTTCGGAGGACTCAAGGTTTTTGGCCGAAACCGAGACCAAGACCTCGCCGCTTTCGGTAAACTTCACGGCATTGCTGAGCAGGTTGAGAAGCACCTGCCTCACTCTGGGTCCGGCGCCGCTTAGACGATCCGGCACGACGCCCTCGACCAGATAGGCCAATTCCAGGTCTTTTTCGGCCGCCGTTGCCGCGACCATGTCCATGCACCCCTCGATGCTTTCCGCCAACGAAAAAGCTTCGTTGACGATCTTCAGCTTGCCTGACTCAATCTTCGACAGATCAAGAATATCCTCGATGATCGTCAACAGCGTATCGGCACTGACCCTAATGGTGTTGGCGCAATCCCGTTGCTCAAGATTCAGGTCGCTCTCCAGCAGTATCGAGGTCATGCCGATCACACCGTTGAGAGGGTTTCGGATCTCGTGGCTGACATTGGCGACGAACTCACTCTTGGCCCGGCTGGCTTCGACCGCCCGGCTCCGGGCGGCTTCGACCTCGGCCATCCACTCCCTGCGTTCCGTCACGTCATGACAATTCATGATGATGCCCGCGACCGACGGAGAAGAGAGCAGGTTATTGCTGCTGATCGCCAGAATCCGCCAGGTCCCGCCGGCATGCCGAATTCTCATCTCAACCGACGGCGCCTCGCCCTGCTTTTTGACCAACCCTAGAAAATTCTGGAAGTGGCCGGTAACTTCATCGGGATCGACCAACTCGAAGAAATTTGTGCCTTCGATTTCGGACGGTAAATAGCCCAGGGCACTCTCGACCGAAGGTCCGGCAAAAACAATGGTCGCGTCATAATCCAGCACAAGGATGATGTCCAACGTGTTTTCGATCAGGGCCCTGAAATGCTCTTCGCGATGCTGGAGGTCGATCTCGACCCTCTTTCTCAAGGCCACCTCGCGCATGACCCGGGTGTGTGCCAAGCACGCCTCGATCGACACCGTAAATTTCGACACCACCCTGCCCAATTCTCGCAACTCGGCCGTGGAAAACGCGCCGCGCCGATCACTGGAATAGAGATGCAGAAACCCCAAACTTCCCAAGGCAAACACGGCAATGACGCCACTGTGGATCTTCCTCTCGATTTTGGCGTCCAAGAAGTGTTCCTCGCTGGCCCCAACCGAGAAATTCGGCTGCTCCTTCATGTGATTGAAGACCGGGTGATCAAGAGGGATCTTCTTGGTATCGAACCACGTAGGAGGCGTCCCTGAGACCAGCAGCGCTGTCGCCTC
>CBDTUG010000032.1:0-8829 GCA_965363555.1 uncultured Thermoanaerobaculia bacterium | reverse complement strand
TGCATTCCGAGACATCTATGATCCGCAGGATTACTGGTTCGGCGATCAACCCCATGATCTCGACCCCGAGGAGTTGACCGATTTCGAATTGGGGGTGCAAACTCAATGGGCCTCAGGCTATGCACGATTCAACGTCTACCTGTTGGATTTTGACAATGCGATCGTCTGGGCCGGCGGTTTGGACAGCAACGGTCTGCCGATCACGGCCAACGGAGCCAAGACTACCCACAAGGGCGCAGAGCTGGAGTTGGGTTACACGCCGAGACCTCGCTTCGGCGCTCGACTTACCGCCTCGTATTCGCAGGCCACCTTTGACGAATTTGAAGAATTCGGGTGGGACGGAACTGCGCAGGACCATGCCGGGAACCGCATCGCCGGGAGCCCTGATTGGCTGGCGTCACTTGAGCTGACCGGCGGCTGGGGGCCGGTGGATGTGTTGGCCTCCGTCAGATATGCCGGAAAGTTTTATCTGGACAACACCGAAGACCTGCGCAAGTACCCCGAGCTCAAAGATGACCCCGCCTACATCCACAGAGTCAATGAGGCCTTCACGACTCTCGATATCGGAGCCAAGATCAACGCCGGTCAAAGTCTGGCCTCCTTGATCGGAGCCCGGGCGATCATCATCGATCTCCGCATCAACAATATCTTCGACAGTCTCTACACGACCTTTGGGTACGTCTGGGGTCCGGAGCCAACCTGGATTCCTGCGGCAACCAGGAGCGTCTACGGAGGGGTGACGGTTGATTGGTAGAAGAGCTCTCAGCTGAGCTTCTTGCACAACTCATGAAATAGCCACAAAGAGAAAAGCAAAGGGGCTGCCGGGAAGCAATCCATGCCGCGCGAGTTCAGGGATCTGGCCTGCTATTGAAAAGACCGGAATGGTTGCAGGGCCGAGAGCTGATAGCTGATAGCACCCGGAGGGTTCGTTCCGGGTCCTCCGATTTGCTATTCTCTTTCGAGGCATGGACGACACCATATGATTCAATCGATACTCACCTTTATTTTGCTGACAAGCATCATGATCCTGAGCCGGATTTTCTACCGGCATGAGGATGAATGGTTGGGTGACATTCCGGCTAAGGACTGGGGAAAGCTGCGGGTACTGGTCATCCTCAACCACACCAGCCTTTTTGAACCCCTTCTAGCCGGCTTCGGAGATTGGCGCCTCTTTTGGATTTTTGCTCGTCACGGAGTCCTTCCGGTGGCCGAGAAGACAATGCGGCGTCACATCGGTATTCTCTTCCGGTTTCTGGTGAGGCACCCCCTCGTCATCACCCGGCAACGAGACCACACATGGGAGAGCGTGCTGAATAAGATTGATGACCAGTCACTCGTGATCATACTCCCGGAAGGACGAATGAAACGGGCGGATGGCCTTGATTCCAGCGGGCGTGCGATGACGATGCGTGGGGGGATTGCCGACATTCTGGAGCCTCTGGACAGTGGCAGGATGTTGATCGTGTATTCCGGCGGTTTCCATCACATCCAGGTCCCGGGTCACAGCCGATGGCCGAAACTCTTCAAAACCGTTCGAGCCCGCCTCGAACTGATGGAAATCGATGGGTACAAAGCCGGCGTCATGGCGGCATCCTCAGACGGAAATTTCCGAAGGGCAATCATGAACGACCTGACGACCCGCCGAGATCAACACTGCCCCGACCTCGAGGATCCGTCGTTGACGGACGAAGAATAAAAAGGTGCGGCCGAGACGGCCGCACCCTCAAATACCTCATTGGTCTTTCGCGAGAGGAAATTATTACTTCACGTAACCGTTCTCTTCAAGATACGTGATGACCCACGCGGCACTTTGCTCAACCGACTCGTCGCCGGTATTGAATACGATTTCTGCATTTTCCGGTGCCTCATAGGGCGCCGAGACACCAGTGAATTCCGGAATGATGCCGGCACGGGCTTTCTTGTAGAGACCCTTGGGGTCGCGCTCTTCGCAGACAGCCAACGGCGCATCGACGAAGACCTCGATGAAATCACCAGTGCCCTGGATCTTGCGGTTGAGGTCGCGATCATCCCGGTAGGGCGAGATGAACGCCGTCAAGTTGATGAGTCCCGCCTCGGTGAAAAGCTTGGCCACTTCACCGATTCGACGAATGTTCTCGTTGCGATCTTCGGGCGAAAAACCCAGGTCACTGTTGAGGCCATGACGGACGTTGTCCCCGTCAAGCACTGTACAGGCAACACCGCGCTCGGTCAGGACACGGTCGACCTCGATCGCCACCGTGCTCTTGCCCGATCCGGAGAGACCAGTGAACCACAAGGTCACACCTTTTTGACCAAGCATGTTCTCCCGATCCTGGCGGGTGACGTCGGTGGTAATTTTTGTAATGTTCTTGCTTTTGGGTTGCTGGCTCATCGTTCCTCCGGCTGGTGGCGCTGGTTGCGCACTGTGGCCCGGGAGTATACACGGATTCGGAGGAAAATGGAGGTGGTTTTGTGCCTTTTTATGGGCTATTTGGCCGCGTAAGGACCGAATGAGCTGAAACTGGGGACGAGTTCCTCCGTGAAATCGGCGCCCTCTCGTGCTATCCTGCGCCATCGATTTTAAGGAGGGCTGGTCCGTGGACCTCCAAACGCTGATCCTCAACCTGAGCCGCTACTGGGCCGACTGTGGCTGCATCGTTCAACAACCCTACGACACCGAGGTCGGCGCCGGCACGATGCACCCCGAGACCTTTCTTCGGGTGTTGGGTCCGGAGCCCTACCGGGTGGCCTACGTACAGCCCTCCCGGCGACCTGCCGACGCCCGCTACGGCGAAAACCCATTTCGGCTGGGGCGGCACCTGCAGATGCAGGTCATCCTCAAACCTTCTCCCGGAAATATCCAGGGCCTCTATCTCAAGAGTCTGGAGGCCATGGGCATCGACCCGTCTGTGCACGACATCCGCTTCGAAGAAGATAACTGGGAGTCCCCCACTCTCGGCGCCTGGGGCGTTGGCTGGCAGGTTCTGCTCGATGGAATGGAGATCACTCAGTTCACATACTTCCAGCAGGCCGGAGGCATCGACCTGGCGCCGATGACGGCGGAACTGACCTATGGCCTTGAGCGGATCTCGATGTTCCTGCAGCGCAAGGATTCGATCTATGACATTGAATGGGGTGGCGGAATTCAATACGGCCAGATCCGCCTGATGGATGAGCGGGAGGCATCGACCTACGGCTTCGAGGTTGCCGACGTCTCTATGCTGCGCCGGCACTTTGAGGATTGGGAGCGCGAGGCCGTTCGATGCCTTGAACACGATCCGCCACTGGTCCTGCCCGCCCTCGAGGCGACGTTGAAAACTTCGCACATCTTCAACCTTTTGGACGCGCGTGGTGCGGTTTCGGTAACCGAACGAGTCGGCCTGATCGGCAGGGTTCGGGCCAACGCCCTCCGAGCGGCCAAAGCCTACGCTGCCCAGCGCGAAGCGATGGGTTGGCCACTGGGCAATGCCCTGGAGGTGGTGTGATGGCCTCCTTTCTCCTGGAAATTCGCACCGAAGAGATTCCGGCCAACGCACTTTCCGGCGCCCGCCGCCAGTTGCGGGATTTGTTCACCAAACACCTCGGCGACGAGGGATTCACCACCTTTCAGACGACGGCACTCTCAACGCCGTTGCGTTTGATCGTCACGATCACAGGCCTCCCTCAGAAGCAGGATGACCGCATCGAGGAGATGACAGGACCGCCGGTGAGGATTGCCGTGGCAGACGATGGCAGCCCGACAAAAGCCGGGCTAGGTTTTGCCGCCAAGGCCGGTCTGCCCTTCGAACAACTGGGCCGTGTGGAAACCGAAAAGGGTGAATATCTGGCGGCGACCGTCAATCATGTGGGCCGCACAACCTCCGAAATCCTGGCGGAGATCACACCGACTATTCTCTCGAGTCTGCGCTTCCCAAAAATGATGCGGTGGGGACTTGGCAGTTATCTCTTCGTTCGTCCGGTCCACGGAATCGTCGCCCTTCTTGACGACGAAGTCATTGATTTCGAGGCCTTCGACATCACCAGTGGCAAAACCACCGTCGGCCACCGGGTCCACAGTCCTCAGCCGATCGAGATCTCTCAGGCAGATACCTACGGCGAGACACTGGCACAGCACTCGGTGATGATTGATCCCGCCGAACGGCGGAGAAATCTGGAGATCGCTGCCCAGCACCTGGCCTCGACTGTTGGATGCACGGTCCACGACGACCCCCGTCTGGTGGCTGAACACGTCGAGCTGGTCGAGTGGCCTGGCTTGATTGTCGGCTCGTTCGACCGGAACTTTCTCGATCTGCCGCCGGAGGTCGTTGTTTCGACCCTCCGGCATCACCAGAAGTGCCTGATTCTTGAGTTCGGCGACGGCACATTGCAACCGTATTTCCTTGCGGTGATCGACCGCAAGGATGACCCGGAGGATCTGATCCGTCTTGGCAACGAGTGGGTCATTCGCGCACGTCTGGCCGACGCTGCCTTCTTCTTCTCCGAAGATCGAAAGCAGCCCCTGGAAGACTCTGTCGCCGGCCTGGAGAGGGTCGAGTGGCACAGGATCCTCGGATCGCTGGAGGCCAAGGCCGAACGTCTCGGCCGCCTGGCCGTCAACCTGTCCGGGCAGCTCGGGCTCGACCAGAGTACCGAGTTGTTATGCCGCGCCGCCCGCCTGGTCAAGGCCGACCTCACCACCCATATGGTTGGAGAGTTCCCCGAACTCCAGGGGGTCATGGGTGGCCACTACCTTCGTCTCGAGGGTGCCGACGAAGCCCTCTGGACCGCCTCTCGAGACCACTACAGACCTGTCGGTTTCGACGGTGACAGTCCGGCTTCGGAATTGGGCCGGGTTCTCGGTGTCGCCGATCGCCTGGATACCATCGCCGGCCTCTACGCCGTCGGAGAAAAACCGACGGGTTCACGAGATCCGCTGGGTCTCAGGCGCGCCGCACAAGCCATCGTCAAGATCCTCATCGACAGTGGCTGGGCGCTGGACCTCGAGGCTATGGTCAGTGAGGCCGTATCTGGCGTTGCTGACCAGGCCACCGAAGACATCGATGCGGTCAAGAGTGCCGTCACTCAGTTCATGGCGGATCGCCTCAGGCGATGGCTGACCGATGTCACCGCCGTGTCGGGCGATACCGCGGACGCCGTCATGGCCTCAGGCTGGGTCGATGCCTGCGAAACCGTTGCCCGAGCCGAAGCCCTGGAATCCGTCAGGTCCAACGAAAGCTTCGGGGCCTTGGTCCTGGCTTTCAAGCGGGTGCGTAACATCACCGAAGGCAAGGTCGAGGGGGATGTCGATCCCTCCCTCTTCGAGCACGAAGAAGAAACAGACCTGCACGACGCTGTCCTTAAATTCCACACGGCCCTCGAACGCCTCTTGCCCGAACACCGGGTCACCGAGGCCTTTGAAGCAATGATTCCTATTGCTGACACTCTCGACCGGTTTTTCATCGAGGTGCTGGTCATGGCCGACGACAAAGACGTCCGGGCGAATCGTATCGCCCTCTTGAAACTGCTGGGGCGGGATTTCCTAACTCTGGCCGATCTCTCGATGCTGCAAATTGACGGAGGAGAATGATGAGCGACACCAAGTATATTTACAGCTTCGGCGGCGGCACGGCCGACGGCGAGACCACCATGAAGAACGAACTGGGCGGCAAGGGCGCCAACCTGGCCGAGATGGCCGGTCTGGGCATCCCGGTACCGGCGGGCTACACGATCACGACCGATGTCTGCACCTACTTCTACGACCATGGCCGGAGTTATCCGGAGAGCCTCCAGGCCGAATCTCAGGCAGCGCTGACCAAGGTCGAGGACATCATGGGCGCCACATTCGGCGACCCCGACAATCCGCTGTTGCTTTCGATTCGTTCCGGCGCCCGCCAGTCGATGCCCGGCATGATGGAGACGATCCTTAACGCCGGTCTCTGTTCAGCGACCATTCCCGGGCTGATCGCCAAGACCGGCAACCCGCGTTTTGTCTATGACGCCTATCGCCGCCTGATTATGATGTACGCCGACGTCGTCATGGAAAAGGCCGCAAGCATCGAGCCCGCCGAAGGACAAGGCATCCGCCAGAAGCTCGACCGCATGCTCGAAGAGGTCAAGCACAACAACGGCTATGCCTCTGACGCCGATCTCAGTGAAGGGGATCTCAAGGCCCTTGTTGACCGTTTCAAGGCCGAGGTTCGATCGACCCTCGGCACCGACTTCCCCGACGATGCCCACGAACAGCTCTGGGGCGCCATCGGGGCCGTCTTCGCTTCGTGGAACGGAAAACGGGCCATCGCCTACCGCCGCATCGAAGGCATTCCGGTCGAGTGGGGCACGGCTGTCAACGTGCAGGCCATGGTCTTCGGCAACATGGGCGACACCTCGGCAACCGGCGTTGCCTTCACCCGCAACCCCGCCACCGGCCAAAACAAATTCTACGGCGAATGGCTGGTCAACGCCCAGGGTGAAGACGTCGTTGCCGGAATCCGTACACCCAACCCCCTCAACGATGACACCAAGAACGACCAGAACAGCCATCTGCCGTCCCTCCAGGAGGCGATGCCCGAAACGTACTCGCAGCTCTTCGCCATCCGAAACAAGCTGGAAGGTCACTTCCACGACATGCAAGACATCGAGTTCACCATCCAGGACGGACACCTCTGGATGCTGCAAACCCGAACCGGCAAACGTACCGGCACCGCCGCCCTCAACATGGCGATGGACATGATCTCGGAAGGCATGGTCGATCAGCGTACCGCCGTGATGCGGGTCGCTCCTGCCCAGCTCGACGAACTGCTCCACCCGATCATCGACCCGGCAGCTGAAGCCAGCGCCGATATTCTGACCAAGGGCCTGCCCGCAGGCCCCGGCGGCGCCACAGGCAAGATCGTCTTCACCGCCGATGTCGCGGTCGAATGGGCCGCGCGCGGTGAAACCGTGCTGCTGCTTCGTGAAGAGACCAACCCTGAAGACGTCGAAGGCATGCGCGCTGCAGTCGGCATTCTGACCGCCCGAGGCGGCATGACCTCGCACGCGGCACTGGTCGCCCGTGGCTGGGGCAAATGCTGCATCGTCGGTGCCGGCGACCTGGAGATGGACGTTGCCGGCAAAACTTTGTCGGTCAGCGGTCAAGTTTTCAATGAAGGCGACGTTCTGACCCTGAACGGCACCAAGGGCACGGTCTACCGCGGGGCGCTCGACATGATCGATGCGACAGAGAACCCACGCTTCGTCGAATTCATGAAGATCGCTGACACATTCCGGGTACTCAAGGTTCGGACCAACGCCGAGACTCCCGAAGACGCCGAGAACGCCGTCGGCTTCGGCGCCGAAGGCATCGGGCTCTTCCGCACCGAGCACATGTTCTACGGCGCGGGCTCCGAAGAGCCCCTCTTCATCCTGCGCAAGATGATCATGGCCGACACCGACGCCGATCGCAAAGCGGCTCTCGCGGAACTCTACCCCTTCGTCAAAAAGGATATGAAAGCAACCCTGGACGTCATGGCCGGAATGCCGGTGACCATCCGTCTGCTGGATCCGCCGCTGCACGAGTTCGTGCCGGTCAGCGACGGTGAGCGAACCAAATTGGCCGAGGCCCTTGGCATGTCGATGGACGACCTCGACCGCCGATCCGAAGAACTGCATGAAATGAACCCGATGATGGGCCATCGTGGCGTTCGCCTCGGTGTATCCTTCCCCGCCATCTCCGCTCTGCAATTCAGGGCGATCCTCGAATCGACCATCGAACTCCGCAACGAAGGCAAGACCATTGATCCGGAGATCATGGTCCCGGTCGTCGGCATGAAGCAAGAACTTGAAGACCAACTCACGCTTGCCAAGGCCGTGCACGCAGAGGTCTGTGCCAAATTCGGCGTCGACGAAATCGAACACCTCTACGGCACCATGATCGAAATCCCCAGGGCATGCCTGACCGCCGACGAGATCGCCGAGACGGCACAGTTCTTCAGCTTCGGCACCAACGATTTGACCCAGATGACCTTCGGCTTCTCGCGAGATGACATCGCCGGTTTCCTGCCCGAGTACCTCGACAAGAAGATCCTGCCGGTTGATCCCTTCCAGGTCCTCGATCGCGATTCGGTCGGCCGGCTGGTACAGATGGCCATCGAAAAAGGCCGCTCGATAAAGCCCAACCTCAAGGTCGGCATCTGCGGCGAACACGGCGGCGAGCCTAACTCGGTCGAATTCTGTCACCTCGCGGGCATGGACTACGTCAGCTGCTCACCCTTCCGCGTTCCGATCGCACGTCTGGCAGCAGCGCAGGCGCAGATCACCTATCCCCGATAGCTGAACCCAAGGCAGCTCATTGACCACCCACCCCGCGCTTCGGCGCGGGGTTTTTCTATTTCGGAAGCTTCATCGAGGGCAAAAACTCGAGGGGCCAGGTGGGCGTATACTGGATCTGGAAACGAGGTTCAATCAATGGGTTGCAGCAGGATCACACGAGGGATTCTCATAGGGTCAGTGTTGACTTTTTTGGCGACCAGCACCTCTTTCGGCCAACAGTTCGAGTGGAGAGCGGACCTCGTCTGGGGTTCCGGAACCTACACGATGAGTGAGCGGACTAACACCACAGCCCTCGTCAATACCTTTGCCTGGACAAGCAACCGTTTTCAGCTCAAGGTGGCCATCCCCTTCATCGACCAGGATACGCCATATGTCCGCTTCGTCGGTGGCATGCCGGCCCCAACCGGCCGACATGCCGGTGACGGTGGCGGTGGTGGCGGTGGAGGTGGTGGCGACGGTGGAGGTGGCGGTGGAGGTGGTGGTGGTGGCGGCAAAGGCGGCAGCATCGGAACCAGCTCGGCAGGCCGCCAGGTCGAGGTTCCCGATCCCGAAACTCTTGAATTT
>CBDTUG010000031.1:0-8852 GCA_965363555.1 uncultured Thermoanaerobaculia bacterium | reverse complement strand
GGCCGATATTTGTGTTCTCCAAACTCCAGACCGACATAGCGGATCTCGTAGGTCACGAGGGCGTAGATACGAGCGATTTTTTCTCGACGGTTTGTGGTGCCCTTGACCAGCCGTTCGGCCAGATCTTCAATCTGGCGGGAGGCCCGGATCCGGGTCGCGACGTGCCGGCCGTACCAGTCGGCAAGGTCACCCCAATCCGGGTGATTAGAGTAGACAAGGTGAGGACGGACAATCAGTTCCGGCCCCACAGGCTCGTCCTGGACCAACCCGGCCAGGTCGTCGAAGACCCAGCGAATACGGGTGATGCCGGTCACTTCTTCCGTGATCTCGGGAAGACCCTCGAGGTGGACCAGTTCCCATGAAGGCATCTGGTCTCCGGGACCCGAGAGTTCAATCTCAGCCCGGAGGGTCGGGGCCGAGTGACCCAGGTGAATAATGCCACCCCCGTAGGCGCCGGTTTCGTTGGCCTCGGCGGTCTCGGTAACGACGGTACTGATCTCGATCAGATCGCCGGCCTTGAGTTCGTCGAAGAACAAGACGCGGAGGCGTGTGTCATAGAAAATATTGAGTTCGGGCTCTGAAAGCCGCGGAGAATCCTGGCGTCGGGCGCTGATTTCACCACCGCTTCGGCGGAGGATGCGGGCTTGCAACACCTGCAGGCGCTGTGTTTCCGGTATGTAGGCAATGTGGTGCCTCTTGAGGGACCGTGATGCCTCGGCGTTCCGGACCAGGTAGGCTTGCTGTACCGTCTCTTCGGTCAGGTTTCCAGGCAGAAATCGAATGGCTGTGTGGTCCAGCAGGACGACGTTCGGCCCCTCGAGATGATCAATCTGCTCGGCCAATTCCCACAGTTCTTCTATGCCGAGGGTTGTGTGCGTGTCCTCGGTTTTCTCTCCAAGAAGTGCCAGCAGGTGTTTGGCCCGTCGGCTTTGTGGCCGGTCCTCAAGCACCCTCCGGGCGGACCGAGTGGCCCCTTCGTCGTCTCCCATCCGGTGCTGAAGGTGGGCCTGCTCCATCAGGAGGTTGCTATTTTCGGGACACCGGGCCAGACCCTCGGAGACCACTGAAGATGCTGCACCGAGCCGATCTTCAGATGCGTGCAGACGGGCCAGGCGAACTCGGAGACCGGGTTGGTTGGGATCTCTGGTCAGCTGGGCGGTCAACAGCCGCTCCAGCGCTTTGCCGTCACCACAGCGTTGGGCTTTTTCCAACTCGAACTCTTCAACCCTGGGCAGACCCGGAGCCAGTTCCAACAAACGGTCCAGCACACGATCCAGGAGATCCCACCGTGCAAACTGCGCCGACCAGTCGGCCAGGACACCGAGCACACCCAGGCACTCGGGGGCCGCGTCCATCTCCCGGATCAGATCGTCCAGAACGACCGGGCCCCATCGCTCCACATCGAGATTGAGGGCCGCAGCCACGACGGCCGGACTCTTGAGGTAACCCTCCAAGAGAGCCTCTGCCTCAAAGAAGAGACCCCGTTCGGAGTACCACCGGGCGAGTTCAGTTCGGGCCGGGAACGCCGGAGCGCCCGCCGCAACAGCTTCCATCAGGAGGTCTCGCTCGGCGGCGGCTTCGACACTGACCATCCACTCGAAGAGTCGTGCCTCGACTGGATACCTGCTTCGTGCGTCCCGGCAGGCCTTTCTGGCCGAACCGGATCCAACGGGTTCGGAATTTCGGTTGACCAGCAGGGCCGCCAGGGCTAAGCGCGCCCCTTGTGTATTTGCTGTGATGGCGGTCTTGATCTCACCCTCCAAAGTTCTGATCTCTGGCGGGTCGCGTTTGACCGGGGGTGTGTCGCCGGGCCTGTCCCCGATCTCCCTGACGCCGATGAGGGCCGATCCGTCGGGCGCAGTCAACCGGGCCCTTAACCACCAGTCGGAAGATTCCGAGGCTACCGCAACGATCAGGGTATTGGCGCCGGCCTGCAACCAGCCTCCAGCGGCGACCTGGTCCTCGGCGGCCCTCAAGGGATAATCGGTCGTCAACAACCTTTCACCGTTGAGCCAGACCCGGGCGACCTGTGCCGCTCCCAAATGGATGGCGACCGGCAGGGTGGTTTCACTCTTGACCGTCGTCGCCAGGTAGAGCATCTGACGGCGGGCGGGCCACGCCAGGCCCTGGACCTGGACCCAGCCCAAGGGATCCGACCCTGGAGTGGCACGCCACAGAGTCTCCGAAGACGGAAAGACTGCCTGGTCTGAAAAATCTCCAAGCTCCTCGATCGTATGGCTTTGAGAGGACCACCACCGGATCAGGCCGCCACTGGTCAGAAACAACTGGGCCGCGGCGGCAGGCCGCCCCAGGTCAAGAGCGAGCTCCGCACGGAGGTGGCGGATCTCGTCGGCCATCAGGGGGTCCACTGAGCCGGCCGAGGCCAGGCGATCAATAAGATGGGTCGCGGTTGACCATCGGGTCATCGCGTGCCGGTATTCCAGGGCCAAAAAGACCTGGGCATAATCGACCGGCGCCAACCCGTCCTCCAGAGCCGTTGTGACCTGAAGCGACGCCCAGGCGTCGACCGAGTCGGCGTCCTCGGCAGCCGCCGCCACCGGTACAAACCCGAGAACCAGGATTGACACGAGTAGCGCTCTCAGGAAAATCCCTCGGGCGGTGAAATACCCGTGACATCTGTTTCTCCCATAATTCATCGGGGGAGTATTACACATCGATTGCTGCCCTTGTCGTTCGGCTACAATGACCCCTCGAAATGGAGGCTTCATGCTGCACGCCGTGATCATGGCGGGAGGTTCCGGGACAAGGTTCTGGCCCGCGTCCCGGAAAGACCGCCCCAAACAGTTCCTGCAATTGGCCGCCGATCGGCCTCTTCTGAGGTTGACATACGATAGGTTGGTACCGATGGTTCCACCGGAACAGATCTGGGTAGTGACTGCCTCGTCGACGGTTGCGCTGACCCAGGAGATCTTGCCGGAACTGCCGTCGGACAACGTCCTCGGGGAACCAGTCGGCCGGGACACAGCGGCATGCGTTGGTTTTGCTGCCGAGGTACTGCTCAGCCGTGACCCCGATGCTGTCTGTCTGGTTCTGGCTGCGGACCACATTATCGGGGACGAGGATCAATTCAGGCGGGCTATGAGTGCCGGCGCACGTCAGGTGGAAGAACACGGCGGCCTGTTGACCTTTGGCCTAAGGCCTACCGGTCCTGAAACGGGATTCGGCTACCTCCAGGTTGGCGACGCGTGCCGGACGATCGACGAATATCAGGTCCATTCTTTGAGTTGTTTTGTCGAAAAACCGGATGTCGTTACGGCCCAGAGCTACCTCGATCAGGGCAATTTTCTGTGGAACTCCGGTATGTTCGCCTGGAAGGCCACGGATCTCTTGTCAGAGATCGACCGCCAATTGCCCGTGCTGGCCGAAGGCCTGCATCGCATCGGCGCCGCCCAGGGCACGGGGAACGAAGCAGCTGTCCTCGCCGAGGTCTATCCACACCTCCCCAGAATTTCGGTCGATTTCGGCATCATGGAAAGTGCAGAGATGCGCTGGACCGTTCCGGTCTCGTTCCCATGGTCGGACGTCGGTTCGTGGCCGGCACTCAGGGAGGTCCTTCCTCCTGACGCTGCCGGCAATGTCAGTCGAGGCCGAACAGTCGTCCTCGATGCCGGCCGAAATATCATCATCAGCGAAGGGCCCGTCGTATCGCTGATCGGCGTCGAGGACCTGGTCGTCGTGGCGACCCCTGATGCCGTGCTGGTCGTTCCCGCCGATCAGGCGCAAAAGGTCAAGGCGGTCGTGGAGGAACTGGAAAACCGAGGCTGGGACGACGTGTTGTAGGGGCACGGCGTGCCGTGCCCGAGCTCCAACGAACGATCCCCTCTCCGACAGGGCGTGCCCGTACACAGTTTTTCCTCCGGCAGGCCTTCCGGTGAAGGTGTAGCTGCGGGAAAGGCTGTGTGGGGTAACCCACGGCGACACCCTCAGTGATCGAGTCTCGGCTGACGGCAGTAGGCCGCTGAGGCGCTCGCCGAGAAGGGGCGCTCCTGGCATCGGTCGGCGGCGGCACTCCCCCCCAGGCCCGTAGGGCCGATGCAATTCGTTCTACGAATTGCCCAAAGTCAAAAGTAACCAACCCGGCACAGCCTCCATCGAGTTACCAGGTCGCCGCAGCCGTCGTTCGATCTGACCGGCCTCGATCAGGCTCCGGATCAGGTCATCGTCCGAATAGAGCGAAGCGGCGCGAAAGAGTCGCTGCAGGGCCCATGGAGACGGCGGCTTGGGCTTGGCGGCCCCTTTGGCGCCACCGCGGAAGGGTGCGCCGGGGTCGGCCTCGATATGGGACTTGAGTTTCGGCCCGAGGCGCGGCTTGAAGGTCTGGGAGTACCACGATCGGACCGAGTTCTTCTGTGGATTGAGTTCGTCCTCGGCACCGATGACTCTTGCAGCGCCCCGCAGGTAGAGCATCCTGGTGAAGGCATCGATGGCCAGATTAAAGACCCTGATGCCCAGTGCCCCGTCATCAATATGACCTCCGGACCAGTCACGGATTGCAAGGCCCTGCCGGGCCTCGTCCAGAAAGGTGACGGCAGTCCCAATGTCCCTGCCCAGGATGGCGTCCTGGAGTTTTTCGAGTGAGCCCTCCAGGGGCAGAACAAGACGCCGCACAAGGGCCTCGTCAATCAGAGCC
Organism: uncultured Thermoanaerobaculia bacterium; assembly: GCA_965363555.1. Classification (GTDB taxonomy): domain Bacteria; phylum Acidobacteriota; class Thermoanaerobaculia; order Thermoanaerobaculales; family Sulfomarinibacteraceae; genus DAOWGJ01. The sequence goes on along the minus strand of CBDTUG010000031.1, from coordinate 4,201 downwards.
TCCGGTCCTGCGGCAACCGCCAGTTTTGCAGTTTCCTGAACGAGGCGCCGAGGCGCGAAACCCAGGCGTTCGAAGAGCAGTGATTCCGCCGCCGGTGCGAACCGGGCGTTGGGAGCGGCCCGGACCATCAGCCGGCGAAGCACGGTTTTTTGGGCGTTGGAAACGGCACAATCCTCCCAGGGCTTGGGAGGTTCGGGGGCTGCGACCCAATCCAGGTGACCGGCACTTTCCACGGCCGAAACCAGGGAACCGGTCGGCTTCGCTCCACACCAAACCCCCATCACCAGAGCCACGTCATCGGGCATGCCGTCCTCGAGCGTACTCAACAGCGGTTGCACCAGGGCATCGACGCACTCGGCATCTTTCCGGGACGGAATCTTTGGACCACCAGGACTTGTCTGGGCGACGACCCACTGGCTGATATCCGGCACCAGGAGAATGCGTTCGGGGTTGAATAGTGAAGGAGAGTTCAGCTCAAGAGCCACATCTTCCGGTGTGACGTCGTCGGGTAAGGCTTCAACCGCGGCTTCGGGCATCCCGCCCACGGCCCTTTCGGTCGCATCCCTGAAGGCATCCTCCAGGAGAAGGTCGTCTCCCGCAGCAACCAGGATCAGTCGGGCCTCGGGACTCAGCTTTCGCCCCGGTCCAGAGCTTCTTGACATTCGATGCAGTGGCGAGCCCAGGGAACAGCCGTCAATCGGGCTTTCTGAATAGTCTTTTCACAGCTGACACACTTACCGTATTTGCCGTTTTCAATCTGGCCGAGGGCTCGGTCGATGCGTCTGACAAGGTCACGTTCGTTGATCCTGACGCTATAGGACACTTCACGATTAAAGGCATCGGTTGCCCTATCACCCGAATCGGGCGTTTCGGTTTCACCATGTTGGCTTTCGGTGGCCCGCGCGGCCTGGACCAACTCCTGAACCTCGTGTCGTTTTTTTTCCAGCAGTTTTCGGAAACGGGCCAGTTCGGTGCTTCTCATGAGGCCTGTCCTCCCTTCACCCCCCAAAGATGGGAGATACCCAATTGTACATCTGATTTTTCCGTTAACCCACGCCACCTCGATGGTAATTCCCCGGCCCGAGGATGTCGCTCGCTCGATAGAGTTGCTCCCAGAGCATCAGCCGGGCCAGCAGATGGGGAAGGGTCATCGGGCTGAGGGACAATACGACGTCAGCCCGATCACGCAGGGAGGACGCGATGCCCAGATCAGAGCCGAGAGCAAAGGCGACACCTGGAGGCGCCTGCCCTTCGATAGACTGCAGGAGACGGGCAAAATTGACCGAGGTCCTGCTTCGGCCACGCTCGTCGAGCACCACCAATTGCCATCGGACCGGGATCCGTGCCACCAGCGTCTCGGCTTCTCGAGCCAGAGCTGCCGGCGGGTCGGCCTCCCGAAGACCACTGGCCGGTTTGAGTGCAATGTCCTCAGCAGGCCATCGACGGGAGATTCTTCGACGAAAATCTTCGACCTGGGTCTCGTAGGGACTACGGGCCGGCCGACCAAACCAGTAGACGCTAACTCGCATCATTCACCAGGCTTCTACTCGGCAGAGTCGACAAGCGCCTCATGGTTTCCAGCCTCGCCGGCCTGGTCCTCGATTTCTGGGGCATCACCCCAAAGTCCCTCGAGGTTATAAAAAGCGCGGCGCTCTTCGGTGAAGATATGCACGATCACCTCTGCGAAATCGATCAGGATCCACTGTCCTCCCCCAGATCCCTCAATGTGGAGGGGTTTGCGCTGGGACTTGAGGCTTTTTCTAATCTCTGTCGCAACGGCATCGAGGTGCCGGTCTGAAGAGGTCGAGCAGATCACAAAGACATCGGTGAACGAGGTCAGGCCCGACACATCCAGAGCGGTGACGTCGAAGGCCTTCTTGCCGTGCGCCGCTGCGAGTATTTCTCGGACCAATTCGAGGGTATCTGAGTCCAACATCAGGCGGTGTCCTCTCCTTGACGACGGTACAAGCCGTATTTCTCGATATAGGAAAATACTTCGTGAGGCACGAGCTCGCGGATCGGCAAACCCAGTCGCTGACGTTCACGAATGGAGGTTCCCGAAATCGGGAAGGGCTCGTGGTTGAGCAAGTAGATCGTCTTGTCGTCGGCGTCACTGACCGCTTCGAAAGGAGCGACGACCCGTATCCGATCTCGGATCTCTTCGGGGATTCGGTTCATCAGTTTATCGCCCCACATGTGAGCGCGGTGGAGTACCACCAAATGGGCGAGATCAACCAAATCCCGCCACCGGTCCCAAGATTCGATCTGGGAGAATGAGTCTGACCCCATGATGAAGTACACAGTCTTGCCGGGGAATTTCTCGACGAAATGACGAAGAGTATCGACGGTATAACTCGGGCCCGACGTGAAGACCTCGGCATCCGAGGCGAAGAACCCCGGATAGGGTAAGGTCGCCGTCGCCACCATAGCCAACCTGTGGGTGACCGGCGTCAACGGTTCTGCCGACTTGTGAGGAGGTTCACCGGCAGGCACGAAGTGAACGGCCTCAAACTGGAAGGTCTCCAAGGCCCGGACCGTCGGGACCAGATGTCCCAAATGGAAGGGGTCGAAGCTGCCTCCATAGACCGCAATGCGTTCGCTCATCAAAAGACCTCCCTCTCGTCATCAGTCAGATCAAACAAAAGGTGGAGCAATTCTTTCACGCCTTCGCCGGTGACCGCCGAGATCGCATGGGTCTCGACGTTGAAGGCTGACCCTGCAGCGGCCAGGTCGGTCAGGGCCTGGTCCCGATCCTGGACAGCATCCAGTTTGGTTCCGACCAGAATCCAATGCCTCTCGGCCAAATCGGAACTGTGGGCAAAAAGTTCGTCACGAATCATCGTGACCCGGTCTTCAGGAGAAGGTTCGACCGTTGAAAGATCGACCAGGTGGACCAGGGATCGACAACGCTCGATATGGCGCAGGAATTGGGCGCCCAGTCCCGCCCCTTCGTGCGCGCCTTCGATCAGGCCCGGGATATCAGCCAGGACCAGTGTCCTGTAATCATCACCGGGCGCCTTGACGACTCCGAGATACGGTTCGAGGGTTGTGAAGGGGTAGTCGGCCACTTTCGGGCGAGCCGCCGAGATTCGAGACAGCAACGTGGATTTCCCGGCGTTGGGCAGACCGACGAGACCAAGATCAGCGATCAATTTGAGTTCAAATTCCAAGATACGGGCTTGGCCCGGCTGGCCGTTATCTGCGCGGCGCGGCGCCCGATTGGTCGCACTCGTAAAACGAACGTTTCCCCGGCCTCCCCGGCCTCCGTTTGCGACGATGAGCCGTTGACCGGCCTCAGTCAGGTCGCCCAGCGTTTCACCGGTTTTGGCATCGCGAACGACCGTGCCGGGTGGAACATCCACATTGGCGGACTTGCCTCCTGCTCCGGTCTTGTTGGAGCCCAATCCGTTGCGTCCCGGTTCCGCAGAGACAAGGGATTTGTTGTAGAGACTCAAAAGAGTGTTGAGATTGGGATTGACGACGAGAATGACGTCACCACCACGGCCTCCGTCACCGCCGTTAGGGCCGCCGTGCGGCACAAACTTCTCCCGCCTGAAGGAAACACAGCCGTTGCCACCATTCCCTGCATTGACGGTGATTCTGGCAGAGTCAATCAGCATATCTAATGGATATCGTCAGGCGCGAGCGGAATAGGCCTTTTGGGGTCAAACGCGGCGCCATGGCCTCTCGGTTATCAGGCCGTTAGAATGCTGATGAAACGACCGCGACGGCCACGGTCCTTGAACTCAACCCGGCCCTCAGCGGTGGCAAACAGCGTGTCGTCCCGGCCGCGCATGACGTTGGTACCCGGTTTGAAGTGGGTGCCCCGCTGGCGGACCAGAATCGTGCCTGAGGTCACCGGCTGGCCATCGCCAACCTTGGTTCCGAGGCGTTGTGCGTTGGAATCGCGACCGTTGCGGCTGGAGCCCTGTCCTTTTTTATGAGCCATTGTTCCCCCTACGCTTCGATGCTTTCCACGCGAACGCGGTAATAGTCCTGTCGGTGCCCCTGGGTTCGTTTGTAACCCTTGCGCCGTTTCTTCTTGAAGACGATGATTTTTTCGCCTCTCAACTCGGTGACTACCTGGGTCTTGACCAGGGCGCCTTCGACGACCGGCTTGCCGACCCGAACATCATCACCCTGACTAATCAGCATGACGTGGTCGAAGGTCAAAGGATCACCGGCCTTGAGATCGCGCTCA
>CBDTUG010000030.1:0-8916 GCA_965363555.1 uncultured Thermoanaerobaculia bacterium | reverse complement strand
AATGCCTTGACTTCTGCGCAGAGGACCTCAGAATCGAGTGCAATTCCGGTCACTGCCGCCTTCGCCGCCCGCAGATCGACCGTGACGTCACTGACACCTTCAACTTCACGCAAGGCACGCCCGATACTGGTCACGCAACCATTGCAACGCATGCCGCCAACCGACAACTCCACCCGTTCGTCAAGGCTCTCGGCAGATGCGTTCTCTTCAGAGGTTTTGGAACGACGCGGCCACATCGCCCCCACCAGAACGGCCAGCAACACGACCGCACTAGTTTCCTTGAATCCCCAACCCGTCAACATCGTGCCTTCGGCATGACGGTGGGCAGCCTCGATGGCCACGGCCGGTATACCGGTCAGAACCCACCTTCCCAAAAAGAAATCGACCACCAGGCCTGTCGCCAGCGACCCGACGACGACGGTGGCCAGGTACACGGCCACCACCCTCCTCCCAAGAATTTTCAGCAACGTCGTGATCGAAGCGACATTGGTGGCCGGTCCCGAAATTAAGAAAACCAGGGCCGCCCCGGGAGACAAACCGGCACCGATCAGGCTGGCGGCGATCGGCGTTGAAGCCGTGGCGCAGACGTACAGCGGAATTCCCACAGCCATCGCCACCAGATAGGGCAACAGGCCTCCCCCAAAGACGACCTTCACATGGTCAGGATTGAGAAACGCAGCGATGATGCCGGAGAGAATCAAGCCGATGAGCAGGGCCCGGCCGATATCCCGAGGCAGAGTCACGAACCCGTAGCGCAGGACCTTGAGCAGGACATGTTCTTCTTTTTCAGAAGAACAGCACGAATCCGCACAATCTCCATCCTGCTCCGGCGCGATTTGCGAATTTCCATTGTGTTCAACAACCTCAACAACCAAGCCGCCGGCGATACCGGTGATGAAAGCCGCAAGAGGTCGAATGACCGCCACCACAGGTCCCAACAAGGCCAGGGTGACGGCAATGCTGTCGACTCCCGTCTGGGGAGTGGACAAAAGAAATGCCGTCGTCGCTCCCTTGCCGGCGCCATGCCGTCTCAAAGAAGCCGCGACAGGTAAAACCCCACACGAACATAACGGCAACGGAACCCCAAACAGACTGGCCTTGGTTACCTGCGCAAAACCCTTGCGCCCCAGATGCTGTTCCACCCATTCCGGCGAGACGTAGACGGACAACAATCCGGCGATAAAGAACCCGAACAGGAGATAGGGCGCCATCTGTCCCAGAAGTGTCCACGACGCGCCGAGAACTTGAAATACAATCATCATCATCATCCATCATATGCTCGAATGGACAAATGCGCGAACTGCAAGTATTCGTTTCCGAATGCCGACCGGCAATCGGAAAAGAATTCGAATGTGCAATTCATCACAATCCGTTGCCACAAGGCGGCATTTCTGCTAGGTTCACACTGAGGGGGAAGGCATGAAAAGCATTCGTTTTCTATCGGTTTTTATGGTGTTCGCAGCGCTGACCGGTTTGACCCTGGGTTGCTCGAGCGGCCCATCGGAAGAAGAATTGGCCCTGATCGGACTTCAAGAACAGCTGGGCGTTGTTCAGCAAAACTATGGGGAGCTGCAATCGCTCCGCACGGAGATTGCCACATCGAAGACACTGGCGGCCGAGATTGAGGCCATCTCCGAAAAGAAACGGACCGACGAGCAAAATATTCAACTGGAAGAGCTCACCGCCAATCTGCCTGATTTGGTGACCCGTTCCGAAACGGTTTACGACGATCTTCAGGCACTGCTCGTCGACTTCCTCAACGTCGGATTGAACGACCAACCGCAGTCAGCAGAGACTGCAGAAGTATTGGTCATTTACTCCGACGAAGCAATGATCGTCTCCGATGACATCGTCGCCAAATCCGGTGACTACAAGAAGGCGATCGATCGGTTGAAAGGAGCCAAAGGCTACTACGCCGCGATTGCGAAGCCGGTCTACCCGCCACTTGAAGAGAAAATCGCCTCGCTTCAAGATTGGCGTTTCATCACTCAGGAGCGGTTCGACGCACTTGCCAAAGGCATGGCGATGGATGAGGTCAAGGCGACCGTTGGCGTTCCTTATCACTCCAACATCCAGGACGACGAAAAGCGCGGCGTTCAGACCTGGCTCTACAAGAAGAAGGAAGGCGGCGCCGCCGCGGTCTACTTCAAGGTCAAGACCGGCAAGATGTACTCGAGCAATTGGGACGTCATCAAGACCAAGGTTGTCAAAGACTGACGAAAGAATCACAAAATGGAAAACACAGGGGCGCCGGAAGGCGCCCTTTTTGTGTTTTCCCGAGCGTGGACAGAGTGAACGGGATGGACGATGTGCACAGCCCGTTGAGTCCACCACTTCCGGCTCGACCACGTCGATCCCGTCCACCTGTCCACACATTCTCTGACCTCAACATTTCCCTCTGCCCTTAGAGCCCAACCCTACGGCCTTGACGCTCGCCGTGGATCTGATCTATAATTCCCTCTCTGCGACGTGCGCCCCGGGGCGCCAAAATTTCGCAAAAGAGGGGGTGATCCCATGCCAACAGGTGTTGTTATTCGCGACAACGAGTCCTTCGAACAGGCCCTGCGCCGATTCAAGCGCAAGTGCGAGAAGGCCGGCATCCTCTCTGAAGTCAAGCGGCGACGGTATTACGAGAAGCCCTCGGAACTCCGTAAACGTGCGCTGATCCAAGCCCGAAAGAAGATGCTTCGCAAGATGGCCAAGCAGCGGCGAGCAGGAATGCTGTAGATGTCATCAGCAGCCACGGAGCTGGACTTTGACACGATCCTGAAACTGGTAGCGACCCACGCGCGAACACGCGTGGGTCGCTTTTTCATCGAAAGAGCCCCTGCCCTCCCCGACCGCCGACAGGCGCTTGAGTACGCGGCGCTGACCCGTGAGCTTGGCAGCCTTCTGGACGATGGTGACCGGCTGCCGTTCACCGGCATCGACGAGGCCGTTCAGTGGCTCGAACCCGAGGCGACGATGCCGGTCGATCCTGGTGACCTGATGTTGCTGCTCGGCCTGGCGCGTAGAACGGCCTCCATTCGTCGCAAGCTGGCAACGGCGCCGGAGGCCCTGCATCATCTCAAGGCCATGGGTGAAAATCTCCCGGACACCGAAGAACTGGTCGCCTGGGCCGCGCCTCGCCTGGGCCGGGACGGAAGAGTTCCCGATGACGCATCCCCCGAACTCAAAAGCGCTCGCCGAACCATTACCCGCATTCGGCAAAACCTGGTAGCCGAACTGGAAACCATCCGCCGACGTCATCCAGGAGTCACCACCGATGCTCCCCCTACCCTCCGCCGTGACCGGTACTGCCTCCCGGTCAAGGCCTCGATTCGGGCCCAGTTACCCGGACTTGTCCTCGACAGTTCCGGAACCGGGGTGACGGCCTTCGTTGAACCCTTCGGCGTCGTTGACCTCAACAATGACCTCGCGGAGGCGTCGGCCAAGGAACACCGGGAAGTCCAGCGCATTCTCTTCGAAGTCGCAGCGGCTTTTGGTGCGATCAAGTCAGATCTAGCCGAAGCAGTGCAGACGCTCGGCCACATCGACGCCGTCCAGGCTCGGGTTCTTTTTGGGCGTCGGATCGACGGCCTGCTCCTCGAACCGGGCGACGGCCTGACCTTGGTACTTAATCAAGCCCGACATCCGCTACTGGACCAGCGCCTGCAGGCCCTGCGCCACGAGGTTCTCGAGGAAGGCGAGCGACAGGGGAGGACCCAGTCTGTCGTTCCTCTGGATTTCGAGTTTCCGGGCGAAACCACAACCGTATTGATTTCCGGCCCCAATGCGGGCGGCAAGACGATCGTCTTGAAAACCGTCGGCCTGATGGTCCTGATGTGCTACCAGGGCATCCCGATTCCCGTTGCGTCCGGGTCAAGCATCCCCTGGTTTGACCATGTCTGGTGCCGTATCGGAGACGACCAGGACGTTTCTGCCGATCTCTCGACCTTTTCCGGAGCGATGGCGACGACGGCGCAGTTGCTCGAGGAGGCCGGGCCCGCCTCCCTTGTCATCTATGACGAACTGGGAAGCGGAACCGACCCGCTGGAGGGCGCTGCGCTGGGCTGTGCTGTGTTGCAGACGCTGACGGACCGAGGCTGCAGGACGGTTGCCACGACCCACCTGGCCACCATCGGCCTGACTGCCTCATCGGCTCAGGGCATGGACAACGCCGCGATGGAGTTCGACGAAGACCGCTCACGCCCAACCTACAAGATTCGCATGGGCCGTCCGGGGCGTTCTCGAGGCCTCGAAATCGCCGCCGCTATGGGTCTGCCATCCTCGGTGGTCGACCACGCCAGAGAACTCCTGGGGGGACACCATCTGGAACTGGATCACTGGCTGAAAAAGCTGGAGTTGCTTGAGGGCGAATTGCTCGATGAAAGGGCCGAGGTCGGTCGAGAGAAGATCGCAGCAGCGGCGGCCCGAACCCGCGCCGACGACGAACGACGTCGGCTTGAGGACGACAGGAAACGCATGCCCTCCCTTCTCGAAGATGAACGCCGTCGATTGCAGGACCGCGCCAAAGCGAAACTCGACAAGGCCCTTGTCCAACTGGATAGGGCCACCGAGGAACACCGCCACATTGGTAGGAAAGCGCGGCAGAAAGTCCGAGACGAGGCCCTGAATTTCGGATCGGCGATGGACGCCAAAGGCACACAACCGGCCGATGCCCTTGAACCTGGTTCTGCCGTCCGCCTCCGGTCTCTGGGTGCGGAGGGAATTTTGCAGGATCTTCGGGACGGGCAGGCACGTATCCTCGTCGGCGGCAAACGCCTCTGGGTCGCCATTGCCGACGTTGAGGCCACCGGCAAACCGGCGGCTAAGGAAAAGACCAGAATCATCAATCTTGAGGTGGAAGACCGGGACGCACCCGAGTTGATCCTTCTGGGCCTCGATGCCGAAGAGGCCCGTGATCGGGTCGAACGGTATCTCGACCGGGCCCACGCCGGAGGCCTGACGACCCTCAGAATCGTTCACGGTCACGGTACCGGCACCTTGAAACGAGTGGTCACCGACGTCGTCAAGACCCATCCCGCGGTGGTCTCTTTCGGCCACCCCCCTGGAAATCGAGGCGGCACAGGCGCCACCGAGGTGACGCTCGAAAGCTAGGAAATTGGGACGCTATTAGCTACTGTCCCTCTCCGGCGGGACGTGCCTGGTGCGGCTTTCTTCATCCGGCAGACCTTTCGACCAAGACGCCGACTCGAAGAAAGCCGACACCTGGCAATCCACGGCGACACCCTCAGCAATCGAGTTTTTGCCAACGCCGGAGGCCGCCGAGGTCATTTCCCTCAAGGGTTGGTCTTCCTCCCGGCCTGAGAAACGTCACCCTTGAGGAAAATGTACCGAGCGGGAGCGATCGGCATTCCTTTGAACCAACGCCGCCTCAAAGCGCTCCCGAAGGCCGGGGTTAGAATTCGGGGGCAGGGACCGCGGCAGTTTGCAGTTCCCGGATCAGCGTCCGCGACCGGGACTGTGACAGCGTTCCGCTCAGCAACCGAATGGCCCAAAACGTTCGGCGTTGAACGTTCAACTTTGTAAGTTCCTGCTCCTTTCAAAATGCACCCATCAAACTTCAGACATCAACCTCCCCTCAACCCCAAAGACCCGCTACTATCACCTCATGACCGATTTCGACCTCGATGCCGAGGTCATCACCCGGGTCCGCGAGGCGTCGGACATCATTGCGGTCGTCTCCGACCAGGTTCGCCTGAAACGTCGCGGGCGGACATGGGAGGGTCTGTGCCCTTTTCACGAAGAGAAAACACCCTCGTTTACGATCGACGCCGAAAAAGGCCTCTACCATTGTTTTGGTTGTCACCAAGGCGGCGACGTCTTCAATTTCGTCATGGCACAGCAGAATTTCAATTTTCCCGAGGCGGTTGAATATCTGGCCCGACGGTTTGGCGTCGAACTGCCCGCCCGGAGTCCCGGGGCACTGAAACGACGCAAGGAATCCGAACGACAGCGTTCCATCCTCGAAGAGGCCCAGCGCTGGTTCGTCGACCAGCTGTCCTCCGCTGGAGGCGTCGAAGCAGCTCGAGAACTCGAGCGGCGAGGCTTTCCGCAATCAAGCTGGGCGCAGTTCGGTTTCGGCTGGGCCCCGGATGAGTGGCGCGGACTGGTCGACAGTCTACGGGCACGCCATCCAGAGGGCGTGCTGGCCAACGCCGGTCTGATCGTGCAGCCCGAGAGCGGAAAGAGCCCTTATGACCGTTTTCGAAAGCGCCTGATGTTCCCAATCCGATCGGGAGATGGGCGTTTGGTGGCCTTCGGTGGAAGAATCCTCGGAGACGGCGAACCCAAATACCTCAACAGCCCCGAAGGTGCGCTGTTCCACAAGCGCTCAACGCTGTTTGCCCTCGATCTTGCCAGGAAGGCGATCGCCTCGAGCGGCGAAGTGATCGTCGTCGAAGGCTATTTTGACTGCCTCTCCCTGCACAGGGTCGGCCTGGTCAATGTCGTGGCCACGCTGGGAACGGCACTGACCCCGGAACATGGACGATCTCTTCGCCGTCTGTTGGGTGAGGACGGACGGGTTCTCCTGTGTTACGACGCCGACTCGGCCGGACGGCGGGCGGCGGCAACCGGCGCAGGCGTACTCCTCCAGGCCGGCGTCGATGTTGCCATGATCACCCTCGAAGGCGGCAAGGACCCCGACGATGTCATCCGGGACGGCGGGGTCGAGGCGTTCAACTCGATGGCCTCTAACCCAAGGTCTCTTTTGGACTTCCTTTGGGCTGACACACCCTCCGATCCAGCTAAACTGCGGAAAGCCGGTCTCGAACTGGCCCAACTTGTCTGTTCTGCGGCCAATCCAGCGATACGCCGAAACCTGATCGAGGAACTGGCCAGACGCATCGACCTCTCTCCACACGATATCGAAAAGAGAGGCCGAGAATTGGGGAGACGGGGTGGACCTCCGACGGCTTCGGGAATCCCAGCTACCCAAAAAACCATCACGGCGCCCGGCGAAACAGATCTGGCCCGAATCCTGCTCGAAGGCTCGCCGAAGATCAGAGCCGAGGCTACCGAAAGAGTCGACGCCTCGCTGATTGAAGACCCACGAGTCCGTTCGCTGCTGCTCCTGGTCCAGGAATGGGGCCCCGATCAAGATGTCGCATCCAGGGTGATGGCTGAAAGCAAGAATGAACACCTTCGCACCCTCGTCGCACGTCTATGCACGTCCGAGACCTCCCCGGTCACCGAAGACAAAGCGGCCTCCAACTTGGCTCAGGTGATACATCGCCAGCGCCGGGCGGCGGCCCGCGCCCTCCAGGAGGCCATCGAACAAGCATCTCTCGATGGCGACCTCGAACGACTGGCCCAGTTGCAAGCCGAGAAGATCCGGTTGAGACAGCGCTAGGAGGATGTAAGACATAGGCCGCCAGCGTGGTTGAGGAGATTGTAGAAGTCTTCCGGCTCCGCCAATTTGCGCAATTTCAGCCAATTTCGTCGAATTTCCCCAAAAAGACTTGCCAAATCTCCCGCCGGGACCCATATTCTCTTTCGACGAAACGGTTTTGTGACCGATTTTATAGCGCAGGAGGCGTTTTCGTGACCTGCGACGCCCAGCCAAGCAGAAAAATCACCGGCAAGACGGAAGGAAGTTGCAACCGCCTGTGTTGCACTATGACGACCGACCGCTTGCCTCGGCGAGTGACGTTTCCCGTTCGACGCCGGAGACGATGATGCAAGAAACTGACGGAGGCCTATTCGTGCTGATCGAAGAGAAATACCCTGAAATCAACACCCTGATTCAGACCGGCAAAGAACGAGGTTACATCCTCTATGAAGATCTGTTCGAGAAGCTTCCGGAAGAGGTGACCGGTATCGCCGAGGAACTCGACGAGATCTACCGGCGCCTCAACGAACTCCAGATCGAGGTCGTGGAGGGCGAAGGGGCCGACGGCGTCGATGAAAAAGGGGCGTCTCCCGGCGAGAGCGAATCCACCGATGCCAAGGAAGGCGAATCGAAAGAAAAAACCGTGCCGATCAAGACTCTGGTCCGGCCGGAACAACTGGAAAAAACCAACGACCCAGTCCGCATGTACCTGCGGGAAATGGGTACGGTTCAGTTGCTGGATCGTGCCGGCGAGGTTGAAATTGCCGAGCGGATCGAGGCCGGCGAGGCGCGGGTCTTCATTGCCCTCTCCAAAGAGGCCCCCATCCTTGAGCTTTTCTTGAGAACCAACGAGCAGGCTCGCAGGGAACGCCGTGGCGTCCGAGAATTGCTCCAGAATGACGAATCCGTTCTCGACGAGAAAGGCGAAGACCGCGTCAAAGAGGGTCTTGGGCTCTTCAGAAAGATCAACGAACTGGATGAGGAGAGCAAAGAACTCAAGATCCGGCTTCGCCGCTGTAAAAAAGCCGGCAAAAGGCACCATGAACTCTCCGAGAAGATCGCTGTCAACTTGGCCGATATCGCAATCATGGTTCGAAGGGCAGATTTCACAACGACGACCCGGAACCGCCTTTTGACCTTCTTCAACGAAGTGGACCGCCGTTTTTCCATTCCCGTTATCACCATCAACAAAGACCGGAAAAAGGTGCAACTGGAAAAGAGCAAAGAACGACGCCACTTCTACCAGGAAAGAATCGAACGGTACGAGGAGGAATTGGAACAGCTCGAGGAGCAGTTTCGAATCCCCTACGACGACCTGAAGGGTCTGTTGGCCGAGGTGCGGAGGGGCGAAGGGATGACCGACAGGGCCAAGCAGGACCTGATCGTCGCCAACCTCCGACTGGTTGTATCAATTGCCAAGAAATATACCAACCGGGGCCTGCAATTCCTCGACCTGATTCAAGAAGGCAACATCGGCCTGATGAAGGCCGTCGACAAATTCGAATTTCGCCGCGGGTATAAATTCTCCACCTATGCGACCTGGTGGATTCGGCAGGCCATCACTCGAGCCATTGCCGACC
>CBDTUG010000029.1:0-8918 GCA_965363555.1 uncultured Thermoanaerobaculia bacterium | reverse complement strand
CGGGTTAGACACTTACCCTGGATTCGATTTTACATTTCAAAGCAGTATCGAAGGGTCAGTGCGCTGATAGCTACCCGGCGGGGTCGGTCGGCTGGCTCTTGGTTCCGGCTCCGCCGGGTTACCTCTTCTTCTTCGCCTGACTCTCCAGCACCGCCCGGTGGTGTTCTCCACCCTCCCTCAGGAGCGCGACACCACAGTCTGGGCATCGTTCGCGCTTGCAGGGGCGTCCCGGCCGGTGTTCCTGGGTCTGCCCGCACTTCGGGCAGATGCAGGCCCCATGAGACCCGAAGCCCATGCCTCCCTCCTCCCGACGCCATCCCCGTTCACCCTCCCCATAAGAGGAGGTGCCGCAACCCCTGCCTCGCCAACCCATGCCGCGCCCATGCCCTCGTCCAGGCCCGGCTGATGCGTCGTCCCGCACATCGATGGTTCCCCCATCAATGACCAGCGCCAAACCCCCCCACAACGCCAAAGCCACCTTGTGGCGAGCCGACTCAAGTACACGACCGTAGGTTGAGCGCGAGACGCCCATCGCCGTGGCCGCCTCCTCGTGGTAGATCGCCTCGAGATCTGCCAGACGGAGGGCTTCGACCTCATCCAGGCTGAGCTTGACCTCCTGTCCGGAACCTCTCGAAACACCTACGGGCTCGTATCGTCCAGCCGGCGGAAGGCTCTGCACCCGCCGTCGCCTTTTCGGTCGTCCCCGACCACGTGTTGTGTCGTCTTCTGCCATAGGTCATTGTGGGCATAAGACCACCAAAGTCAAGGACCCGGGACACTGATGAGCTACCTACCTTCCAGGATCCCCGAATATGCGAAGCAGAACCCTGCAGAAGAGAATTACCACAGAGACACAGAGAACACAGAGAGGAAACACAGAGGAGAGTCCCAACGGGGTCGTCAGCCCCGCCCGGCACGCTGACTTCGTCAGCTAAGGTCAGAAGAGAAACGAGTTCCAAGAACCAGTTCTTGTCACCCGCCTCACCTCTGACCCAGCACGCTTCGCGCCCAACCGCGCTCTGGGGCCCACCGCCTGAAACGGACCTTTCATGTCGGACTGGTTCGCCCCGGTGGGCGAACGCCGGGTTGTCACCGCACCAAGAGCAGCAGGCCGAGCACGACCAGAGCGGCGCTGACGATGCGACGAAAAATCCGTTCGGACAGGTCAAGGTGGATCAGATGGCCGACGACACCTCCGGCCAAAACTGCCGGTAATACGGCGGCTCCGGCAACCAGCCGGGCCGGAGTGATCAGGCCCAGGCCCCAATAGGACGGCAAACGAATGGCACCCATCATCAAAAACAACACCATCAGATTGCCTCTGAACGCCGCCTTTGCCAGCCCCTGAAGCCTGAAGAACAGCACCAATGGGGGACCACCGGTCCCGAAGAGTCCGGTCAAGATCCCCGAGATCAAGCCGACGACCGGTTCGACGACTGGGTGCATTCGCACACCGGCAGAGGTTGGCACTGCAAGAAAAACACCGCCGATCCCCACCAAAACGAAGCCGAGAAGGCTCAACAAGAACGTCGGTTCTCCAAAGTTCAGGATCCAGGCGCCAACCGGAATACCGACGACGACACCGATGACCAAGAACAGGACTCCTCGTTTCCGGATCTCCCGCCGTGAGGTCCAAACGACAAAGACCTCGGCCGGCAGGTTGACCAAAAGCACAATCACGACGACATCTCTGACCTCCGGGAGAACCAGGGCGAGAGTCCCTACGGCAATCAGTCCTGCGCCAAATCCCAGCAGGACATAAACCAACTCCGCCACAAACAAAGCGGCACACGCAATGAGAAAATGCCAGGGTGTCGGAAAAACGGTAGAGAGAATCTCGGGCCACGGCATGAGGCCTAGTGTAACGAGAACTCTGGGAAGCTGGGAGGCTGGGGCCGCTTCCTTTTCCTTCATTCTTCACCCTTCACACTTCACACTTCCAGCCACCCCCTTGCCTTGAGCGCCTATCTTGCGTACATTTCATCCCCCTCATTCATTGAGGACGACAGCATTTGGAGGCACCATGACCCCGACGACCGAAACTTTTGAATTTCAGGCCGAAACATCCCGGCTGCTCAACCTGGTGATCAACTCGCTTTACACGACCAAAGACATCTTCCTCAGGGAGCTGATTTCCAACGCATCCGACGCTCTCGACCGCCTTCGCTTCGAGTGTGTCACCAACCCCGAAATCGTCCCGGACGATCATGTCGATCAGATCCGGATCGAACCCAATGCGAAAAACCGGACCCTGACCATTCACGACAGCGGCATCGGCATGAGCCGCGAGGAAGTGATTCGAAATCTGGGGACCATCGCACAATCCGGCACCCGGGAGCTCCTGCAAAAGGCCGCCGACAACGGGGACCGTGAAGTCCTGTCCTCCCTGATCGGGCAATTCGGCGTAGGTTTCTACTCGGTCTTCATGGTGGCCGACAAGGTCTCGGTCATCACCCGCAAGGCCGGCGAAGACGGTGGAACATTCTGGGAGTCCGTCGGCGAGGGCCGTTTTGACGTCTCCGCCGCCCACCGCGATCAGTGCGGAACCTCGATCACCCTGCATCTCAAAGCGGTGGACGAGGAAGCGGGCGTGCATGACTACGCCGAATGCGGGGTCCTGGAAAGGATCGTCAAACGCTACTCAGACTTCATCAACTATCCCGTCGTCTGCCCGGTCGAAAGGCAGGAGTATGAACGGGACGACGACGGCAATATCAAGCCGGATACCAAACCCACCGCAATTATCGAAGATCGCACTCTCAATGCGATGAAGCCGATCTGGACCCGACCACAGGCCGAGGTCAGTGACGAAGAATATGCCGACTTCTACCGCCATATCGCCCATGACTGGACGGCGCCACTCAAAACCGTAGCACTCCGAGCCGAGGGCCGGATCGAATACCGGGCCCTGCTGTTCATCCCGTCGAACCCGCCTCTGGACCTCGGCATGGGCGCCCCAACGTGGGGACTCCAGCTTTACTCCAAGTCTGTGATGATCATGGAAAATTGTGAGGACGTTCTGCCGCCCTGGCTTCGTTTCGTGCACGGCGTCGTGGACTCCGCAGATCTCCCGCTCAACGTCTCCAGGGAGACCCTCCAGCAAGACCGGCACATCACCCACATTCGGCGCTTCTTGACCTCCCGAATCCTCAAGGCGCTGGACAAGATGAAAACAGGCGAGTCCGATGAGTACCTGAAGTTCTGGTCGGCATTTGGACGGGTACTCAAGGAGGGCGTCACCGGCGGCCCCGAATACACCGAGCAGTTGCAAAGCCTGCTTCTCTTCAAATCCTCCGCCGACCCGGAGACACAGACGTCTCTGGCCGAATACGTCTCCCGCATGAAATCTTCACAGGACGCAATTTATTACCTGACCGGCGATTCCAGAGCCTTGATCGAAAACTCTCCTCACCTCGAGGCCTTCAAGGCCCGAGAGTTCGAGGTGCTCTACCTCGACGATCCTGTGGATGAACTCCTGGTACAGTTCCTGACCGAGTATGACTCAAAGCCCCTCAAGTCCGCCGCCAAAGGTGCTGCCGAATTGGGAGACACCGAAGAGAGGGAAGAGACACGAAAGGATCTCGAAGAGAAGGCCAAAGACCTCGGGGGACTTCTCGAGAGTCTCCAGAAACACCTTGAAGAGCATGTCAAGGAAGTTCGTTTGTCCTCTCGTCTGACCACGTCCCCAGCCTGCCTCGTTGGTGGTGAACACGATATGAGTCCACAGCTGGAACGACTCCTGCGCCATACCCAACAGCAGGCCCCTCGTTCAAAAAGAATCCTGGAACTCAACGGTGAGCACGAAGTGATCTCCAAGCTGGCGGAGCATTTTGATTCCAAGGCCGATGATCCTGCCATTGCCGACACTGCCGACCTCCTCTATGGCTATGCCCTGCTGGCCGAGGGGTCCGAACTGCCCGATCCCGCACGGTTTACCGGCCTCTTGGAGAAGCTGATGGTGGGCGGCCTGTGATTTGGCACCCCTGCACGAAGCGCACATTCCAGAAATTTCACTTGCTTTGGCCACACCGACGCGAGCCCGATATGCCGCTTTGATGGGCCAATGCAACTGAATTTCTGGAGAACTTGACAATCAAATCCTATTTTGTTATATTCTTAATTGGTTGAAAGGGAATTTACATTCTCTTTGACCCTATGACGCGGCGCCCAGTATCAACATGTACAAACCAATTCATTGCCTACCATAAAATCTCACCAAATTCCCTACCAACAATCCAACCAATCGACGGGCGCCGACCGTCGTATTTGCACCCCAGCCTGCCAGGTTGGGGTCGTTTCTGTTAACATATGTCAGCTCAATGCGGTAGCTCCCGATTTCGTTCGGAGTGCCGCCAACATCCGGCGGGAGTGATTCTCCCCCCTCGACGTACCTACGGAGCAACACATGGCATTGGTTGGAAAGCTCGAAGATCTCAACTTGACGGAGCTCTTCCATATGCTTTCCCTGTTTCAAAAGTCTGGGCGTCTGACTCTGTCGGCCGGTGAAAAAAAAGGCGTTTTTCTCTTCAAGGAGGGGAAGATCATCCACGCCGCCAACGGTTCACCGACGGAATCCTTGGGTCAAGACCTGCTTGGCAGAGGCCTGATTTCCGAATCGACCCTCCGGACTGCGCTCGATATGCAGGCGGCCGAAACCGAGCATCGCCGACTGGGCACCATCCTGGTCGCCAACGGCGCCGTCACCGAGGAGCAGGTAGAGCAGCTGATCCGCGAACGTCTCCAGGCCATCACCAAAGAGTTTCTCCACTCGGATACAGGCTTTTTCAGCTTCAAACCGGAAGAGGACGATCCGGCCTCAGACGATGAGCAATCTCAACAGGACGTCGATATGCCGATGGGCATGAACACCGACCGGTTTATCCTCGACCTTCTGACGCGACTCGATGCAGTGCAATCGCGGCAGGTCCCATCATCCTCACCCGATGTCGCCGAGCCGGAGAAGGTACCGGCCGATCTCGAACAGACCGCAGCAGAAGCCGGACTATCGACCATTCTCGACTACATGGTCGACACCTCCAATTTCGGCACCAAGGCCGTCGAGATGGACACCAACGTTGACATCGCCCAGAGCTTGGCGGAACTTCGGTCCCTGATGATCGAAATTCAGCTTCGGTCGCCGTCATTCACGGGAGAGATCACGCTGATGATTCTCCGCTTCGCCACGCGAGTGGTCAATCGTGGCGTTCTGTGTCATGTGTCTCCAAGGGGCATCACCGGCATCGGCCAGTTCGGGCTTGCACGACAATCCGAGAGTACTGAAAGTGTAGATCGCAGAGTTCGCAGCATGGCCATTCCGCTCAACGAACCTTCAGTGTTCATGGAGGTCTTTGAGACGATGCACTCGTATCAGGGCCGACTGAAGAGTAGTTGGTGGAATGACCAACTCGTCCGGTTCCTCGGAGGGCCGGCCCCAGCCGAGGTCGTTATCATTCCAATCATAGTTGACGGTATGATTCAAGGGCTGTTTTACGGCGATAACGTGCCACACGACCGGGCGATTGGGCCGGTTCACACGTTGGAGTTGTTGATGATTGAAGCCGGACTTGCCATGGAAAAGACCCTATTGCGTTCTCGCTTGAAACAAATTCAGGACCAGGTCCAGCTCATGGGATCACCATCGGAGGTTTCTTCGTGAAACGAGATACGCCATGACGCCACAAACGGTCATGACCATTGATGATTCTGCAGCTATCCTCACGATTATCGCAGCCTACCTTGAAGACTCGGAGTTCAAGGTAATCGCATCCGAACGAGATGGCCGCAGAGCGGTCGAGGTTTTTCGGGAGGTCCGCCCGGACATCGTCTTGCTGGACTTGATCATGCCCGGCCAATCCGGGATGGAGACACTGTCCCAGATTCTGGCCCTGGACCCTGACACCTGTGTGGTCATGGTCAGCTCATTGGGCACGGAGGATGCCGTGCACCAATGCTTGAGTACAGGTGCCAGAAGCTTCCTACAAAAACCTTTCTCCCGAGACTCCTTCATCGAATTTCTCCGCAATCTTGACCACCAACCAAGGGACTCGAAGGTCGGACAATGAGTTCAATGTTCTTCGGTCATTTCCTACTGGAGAACGGCGTCATCGGTCGTGAAGCCCTCCTGCATGCCATCGAGAGGCAGCGCTGCACCAACCGGTCCCTGGCGGACATCGCCGTTGGAGAAGGGTTGTTGGCGCAAAGCAAGGCTGACCAGATCCACGCGATGTTCAGAGTCTCGAATTCGAGCCAGGAAGACCTCTGTATTTCGGAAGGACGATTGTCCCCAACCGATGTCGAGAGGCTCATCCGCATTCAGTCCGCCGAGTGGCTCCGTATCGGCGCTGCTCTCGTCAAGGGAGGGTACCTGTCCGATGACGCCCTGACGACCCATCTCGAAAACTTCAATACCATCGAGGCTGCCCAACTGAGAACTCTGGAAAGTGAATTCAACCACCTCGAAGAATCGATCATCGTCAGGGCTTGTACCGAACTGACGTTACGCCACATCGCCCGCATTACCAGCAGTCCGGTCAAACTTCAGCGGATTGACTCCTCCAACGGCATCCTCAAACAGGGATTTCGTCGTTTCGCCCAGAACGTCGTCGGCGACAGAGATTTCAGCGTCACGATCGACCTTGGAGAACCCCTGTTTTCGATTGCAGCCAAAGGCATGTTTGGCGTCGATGTTGATCCTGCCGGTGATGCCGCCCGCGATGCCGGCTGCGAACTGATCAACTTGATCGGAGGCAATGCCTGCACCCGGCTCGAACCCGAGGGTTACACGCTCCGGCCAGAGCCCCCATTCTCCTATGACAGTTCCGTCCCGGGCCAAGAAGAGAGGGCATCGATACGAGGTGCCGCGCTGGCCGGAGAGGAATATTTCGAACTCAATATTTTCATCGAACCACCATGAGAAACGAACTGGTCTACGTCGTGCACTCGGAACCGGGGGTTGCTGCCCAGCTGAGTCAGGCCCTGTTGGTATCCGAATTCAAGGTTGTCAGTATGACGACGGAGACCGAGGCCGATGCCACACTGGCCGGCCAGCAGTTCATGCTGCCCGATGCCATTCTGACGCCGCTCGGGGATATCGAAAGCGGCGATTCAATCCTGATTCGTCTCCTGCAGTCAAACCCGCTGATGGAGCAGATTCCCCTGGTCGTCGTTGCCAGCACCGACAAGGACGAACGGCGCCGTGCCCTTCGATTGGGCCTTCTCAGCGTTGTCTTCCCTCCCTACGACCCCGAAGAGGTCTCCCTGACGACACAACTGGCCATCGAGAAGCACCGTAACGAGCAGCTGCTCTTCGGATCACTTTCACAGCTGTCCGTCCCGGATCTGCTGCAAACCGCCGAGGTCGGACGGCGCAGCGGAACTATCTCTTTTCAACACAATGGGGACAAGGGCCAGGTGTGGCTGCGTGACGGCATGGTCGTCAATGCTGTAATTGATGACGACACCCCACCCGAACAGGCAGTCTACCGCATCATCCTGTGGGACTCCCGCACCCTTGAGGCCAACTTCGGAGAGGTCGAGGTCGATGTCCAGTTTTCCATGCCTCCGTCCGAGTTGGTACTGGAAGCAATGCGGCGGCTCGACGAAGCGCGGGCCGCTGAGGCCGAAGCGCCTGACCTTGACTGCAAAGAACCCGCTCGCCTTCAGCAACTTGAGTTCGCTATGACGCTTCCGAACATCGTTTCCGCCTACACTGGAAACTACCTGGATCCAGCCCTCCTGGCAGAACGACTCGAAGGCGTCCGCCAGTCGATGCTTGATTCAGATCCGGATCTTCGGCATTTCAAAGTTCTGGACTCAGGCGCCGTCATCCTGGTCGATGCCGCTATGGCTCAGGACCCGCGCACGATTCTCAAGGCAGGCGCACGATGGTGCGCCGCCGTCTTCCACCGAATGGATGCGGCGCTGGCCTGGAGGTTCGACCGCAAACGATTGGCCAATCTACTCAGCCCCTGGCGAGAGGCCCTGATAGCAGAAGGGCTTTTTGAGATCCTGGGCCTGTCCGGCATCGACGACACCCCGTCTTCAGAAGACGACTCTCATGTTTTGACATCCAGAGAAAGAGCCTTGCCCCTGGGTTGTTTCCTCCTGGAAACCAGCGGGAAGATCTTGGAATACGGCCCCTTCGGTCCCCAGATGGGTCGAATCGACCCCAATCGTCTCTCAGGCCAACGAATCACCGCCGTGATCCCGGCCGCCATCGCACTCGAGGCAACCGACCTGAT
The DNA here is from genome assembly GCA_965363555.1 of uncultured Thermoanaerobaculia bacterium. Taxonomy (GTDB): domain Bacteria; phylum Acidobacteriota; class Thermoanaerobaculia; order Thermoanaerobaculales; family Sulfomarinibacteraceae; genus DAOWGJ01. The sequence continues at coordinate 678 of CBDTUG010000029.1, read as the reverse complement.
GCAGCAGGCAATGATCCCAGCCGGCGGGTCCGGGGTTGCGTACGGCCGCTTTGACTTCGAGATGGGCCACATCCCGGTATCGGTTCAAGTGTCCTTTTTCGGCTCGCCGGTGGAAGAACACGTCCTTCTGACCATCAACCGCGTGAGTCCTCATGAAACGCCTCTGTCCCCCCGCATCGAGCGCGATCCGCTCTTGGGTATCCTGACCGACGGCGGGGCGAATAGGCTGCTGGCCGTCAACGATGACTTTCTGTGCGCATTCGAAAGTCTACTCTCCCGCACCTTCCGAAATCACCAGCAGGAGATCCTGCAAAGATTCGGGAAGCAATGGGGTCTCCGTCACGCCTTGAGGGTCGAACAAATCGCCCAGCATCAATTCGGAATGACCCTCAGAGAGGTCGAGTCGCACGTCGCACTGGAACTGCTGTCCGGCTCAGTCGGAATTCTTGGACTTGGAAATTTCGAAGCCGACCTGACCTATCGGGACCGCGGTCTCATCGTCGTCACCCATACCAGCAGCCCCTTCCCGTCTTATTTTCCATCGCCATCCGATGTTTCCTGTTCGGTTCTTGCTGGTTTTCATGCTGCAGTCCTCTCGTATCTCGCCGGCCGGCATCTCGCAGCTCGTGAAGTCTGTTGTAGCCGGACACCCGGAGAACCCTGCCTCTTCGTCATCGC
>CBDTUG010000028.1:0-9207 GCA_965363555.1 uncultured Thermoanaerobaculia bacterium | reverse complement strand
ATTGCTTTCGGGTTCCGGGGTCGAATGCGTCGTTCCATAGACCGATCACGAAAATGGGAATCTTGGCGCCTTGAACCGCGGCCGAGATCGTTTTCCACTGCGAACGTGATGCCTTACGCCGAACGTCGGTGATGACGATGATGGCCCTGGCTTCAGGGTACGGCTGCAATGTACCCAGAGCCCGGGTGATCGCCAGGGTCGGATTCGAGTCCCCGCCCTGCAAAATGATCGGTGCGACGTCTTCAACACGGCGGTCGATGGAGGCCTTCAGTTCGGCCGTTCGGTCAGCGATTTCGATGTCCGAAGGCTCGATATCAAGGACCAGGGCGTAGACCGGTCCGGAGGCTCTTGGTGAGGGTGCTGCAACTGGCTGTGGTGGTGGAACCTGGTCCTCTATCTCAGGAACCGGAGCCGGCATGGCGGTCGCCATCGCCGAGGGTGATGGTTCTGCAGCCTGGGTTGGAGCCACAGGTTCAGGAGGCTGAGGGGTCGATTCGGGCACCTGCTTCGGCGCCGGCGTTGGCGGGGCTGCTTCAGCCGCCGTTTCGTTCGCCGTCACAGGGATCTTTTGAGGGGAGGGCGCGGATGCGGCGATTGGGGCGGCGGCAACAGCCACGGCTTCAGGCTGCGAGGTCAAGGGCGGGGCGGGTGCTTCGGTTCTCGGTGTCTCGACCTTCGATTCAGGCAGTTCCGGGGTCGGGACCTGATCCAGACTCTTGGGAATGTCAATATCACCGACCCACAGACCTAACGTCGTGCCGCGAAGGCCTTCGATTGTCAGTACGAGTTCATAGCTGCCCGGTGGCCATGTGTGTTCCATACGGGTCATGCCCTGATCATCAAAATCAACGTCTTGGAGAACATGAGCCAGGGTCTTCCTACCTCGGTTGAGTTTGACCCGCATTCGGGCCTGGTGACCGATGCTCCCGCGGTCCTGGGGTGCCAATTGCACCTCGATGGTCATCACCGTGCCGTCGGCGGTGATCGCCGTCGTTTGCACATCTACCCGCATCGCCAGCGGCGAAGCGGCCGAGAGAGGGAGCGCGGCCAGAGTCAAGAAGATCGAGAGCCCACAACGACGGGCTGCCCTGTGCAAACCAACCAAAAATACGACCGGGCAAAAGCCCGTTGAGAGCTTCTTCATCACTGCTCCTGGCGCGCTGTGCGCAGTGTCATCAGCACGAGAACGATCACCGCAAACCCCAAAACCACCCACAGGAGTATCTTCTGCATATTGGCGGCGCCGGAGAGGCGGCGGGCGGCACTGTAGAGAGGGTTGTCCTCAAGGGCGCCAGAGGTTACCGCCGCTGCGGGAACAGCAAGGACCGTCGAACGAATCTTCTCCAGTTCGAAGTGAGGCGGTTCGGCCTCGGGGAAGCCCATCAAGATTTCGTAGGCGCCGGGCTCGGCGGCCAGATAGAGATCGGGGGCCGGGATCCTCGCACTGACCGATCCCAGCGCCAGCGGTGCGTCGTCACCATCGTTGATGATCAAATCGAGGCTAACGACCCGTGCCGGAGAGAAATCGACCCTTGCCGCTCTGGGATCACCGAGGCGTCGAAAGAACCGCCCGTGGGCAAGGTCCCGTTTTTTCCCGTCCTCCAGAGTCGCTTGAAGCCTGAAATGACGATCAAAATATGGAGCGTCGGTCTGGATCCGTAATCTGCCGACGGTCATCGGAGGGTTGGGAATTTCGAGGGAATACCATGACTCGCGGTCTTCCACTCGATGGCCCATTTGTCTGAGTGCTATATCAACCGTTCGGGATCGATCCTGCCGGAGATAGGCCCATTGCCGGGCCTCCGAGTCGATGATTCGCAAATCGGCCATGTCCGGGCGCATGACCGCCAGGTCTCTGGGGTCGATTTCGATGCGGGCGAGGCCTTCCGGCGAGGGTTGCACATCAATTCGCTTTCGATGGGAATACAACCGAGGATCGATCGGCGCCCCTGGGTGCATGGCGAACGACAGTGCCGGGGTGGCGTCATACAGGGGGTTGCGCTCGACAGGGCCCAATGTTGCTGCTGAGGCACGGGCAGGATCCAGAAGGGCCAGTGCTCGGCTAGCGCTATCTCCTGCCGCCGGGAGGTCGCCCCTTCCTTCGAGGGCGAAGAGATCGTACCGGGGCCGATGGGCTCGGCCGCCCCCGAAGACAAGAACGGCCTTCGTCTCGTCCTGAGGCAGGGAGAAGATCAGGACCGGTTGCGGTACCAGGGCCGCCAGGCCCAGAGCCTCCAGCGGGGGACTGTCCTCATTGTTGATGACAACTCGGAGGCGGTCGCCCCGCGCCGGGCGCAGTGGAATCTCCAGATTTTCGATTGGAGCAATGGCGTCGATCCGCAGCACTGCGCTGGAACCCAAGGCCTCGGGGTCGGCGCCCGGCCCTTCGTCCCAGACGGAAATTTTGCGATGGAAGGTCCCGGTGGTCGTGGTCATAAGGAGCCGGCGGGGTACCAGCCCCCTGGGCCGCTTGACGACCAGCTCGGTAGCTCGAGGGAGTTGTCGAGCTTCTATGATCTCCAATGCAACGCCGTTCTTCTCTGACACCGGCAGTACTCGTCGCGCTTCCAGTGTGAATCTCGGGTCGAGATAGCCTTGATCCAGACCCTCCAGGGTCAGTTCCAGCCGGTTGATCTCCCGGTCGGGAATGGTGAAACGGCTCTTCTCCGCCCCGGCGTCAGGCAGGCGGAAGAAGGAACCGTCTTGAAGCAAAGCGGTGCTTTCGCCCCGTTCGTCGATTGATAGGATCGTCACTCGGCTGACGAAATCAGGTCGAGCGACGGTGACGACCAGGTCCCACGCGGCGATATCCTCGGGTACTGGGGGCACAACGAGCACGTAGTCTTCGCGGAAACTCGTGACCCGGTTGTCGAGAGCCTTTCGCGAGCGTTTAACAGAAATGACCTCCGGCGTTGCTTTGTGACGAAGCTCCACGACTGTCCCTATGGCATCGGGGCTGTCGACCAGATAGGGCACCTCTTGGCCCGAAACGGACAGAATGCGCAGGTCCGCCAAATCCGATCGGCAGGGGCCGATCACCTCGGCGGGAACCTCGAGCCGACTGAGACCGGGGCCTTCAGTTGTGATCGGCGCCCGAAAGGGGAAAAGCGTGGCGAGATTCTCCGCAGGGAGGTTGGTGGCTACGGCGGCAAAAACCATCAAAAAAACAAGAAGCCGGTAGAGTCTTTTCATTGGTCTCCGCCTTTGCTGGCTTTGAATACGAACTGTTGATAGATCAACGACACGACGATCAGTGAGACTGCCAGGGCGGCCAAGGACGCGACGCGGTAGAGGTCTTCCAACTCGCCGAGGTCGTGCAGAAAGACCTTGAGGATGGTGGTGACCATCAACCCGAGGCTGAGCCACCGCAACGAGGAACTCCGAGCCCGGACCCCGATCGCCAGAAGAACCAGGGCATACACGGCCCAGGCGATCGAAGTCGTGGCGTCCCGGGCCGGCAGACGCTCGAAGGTCAGTTCCAGCGTCGCGCTGGTAGCGAAGACGTCGGCAATTGCGAGGTTGAGCCAGGCAAAGACTGTCGCGACGGCTGCCAGGCCGCACGCTGCGGCGCCGATCGCGCGGCCTCCCGGGTACCATCGTTCTTCCCAGTTTCGGAGACGGGGCGTTTCTCGGGATTTGAGAAACCGCATCGAGAGGACCATGGCCGTGGCGGGAACCAAATAGGTGTAGCTCAGCCAGTTGAGGACAGGCGTGGCTGACCGGATGTGGTAACTCAAGACCTCGGGGTTGGCGACTAGTCGAACGGTTGACGCGCCGAGAAGGGCCAGTCCGAAATACTTGAGGCCGGGATGGTCCAGACGTGTCCACAGCGCCAGGACCGCCAATCCGTTCAGGGCCCACCCGATGGTGATCCACTCACGATCCAGTTGCAGTGGAATGGCCAGGGATACCAGACTGAGGGCCACAGCGCAGTACCAGACGACCGCGCGAAATCGGGTTTCTTGGTCCTCGCCAAGCGCTGGCCGGAGACGGAGGACCGCCACCAGGGCTACGGCCGCCATCGCCAGCGGGAGCAGGCCGATGGCCTCAGATCCCCACTGCGTGGTGAAGGCCTCCCGAAGTGCCGGGAACCAGAATGGACCGGCGAGGGCGGCCCCCCACCATGCAGAACGGCTTCCTCTGAAGGCTTTGGCCGTCAGGACCGGCCAGATGACAAAGAAAAGCGCCGATATCGCCAGAAGGGCGAACGGTAGGCCTCCCTGTCCGGGCGATCGATGGGAAATGAATGCTCCCTCGAAGACCAGCGATTGCCAAAAGGCAGTCGAGAGCGTTGCGGCAAAGAACCACGGACCCGAGTGCAAACGGGTGGCAGCAAGGACGGCCAGGATGCCGAGTACCAGCGTCAGAACCATGCACAACACGGCGTCTGTCCGGTGGTGCACGGTCAGTATCAACGCCGCGGGCATCAGGGCGAGGGCAGTTGCGGCGCCGGTTCTTTCAGTCCAGGTGCGGACTCGCCCCTCGTGGGTCATCAGGGCGAGGACATGGAATACTACGATGAGCGAGATCATCAAACAGGCGAAGAGCCACGATGAAAGAGCCTCTTGTTGGTAGCCGTGAACAAGTGCGACGATGGTCAATCCAAGGGCCGGTCCGAGGCCGGCGGCCAACTGGATCCAAGCTCGAGACGGTCGACGCGAGTGCCACACCAGGGCGGCGCCAAGGGCGATCCAACCGATGATCCACGGCCAGGGCCGGTGAATGCGTGGGGCCACTGATGCCAGAACCAGGAGCGTGAGAAACCCCAACTGGGCGATCAGGGACGCATTGAGGAAGGAGCGGCTATGGGCATGGTCCCGGTGAAAGAGCGAGGCCGCAAAGAAAACCGTGGCGACGGCCAGACACACACCGACCGCCTGCCATGCCTGTGTGATATCGAGGCGGTGGGTGATCATCCACAGGGTCATGACACCCAGGGAGGCCCCGGCGGCGCCGACGGCCGGGCCTTTCGGTTCCTTGCGAGCCAACCAGCAGGCCCCGGCGCTCAAAATTACCAGTAGGGCTCCCAATGGCAAGGGGTTGTCCGCGAGCTTGGCGGTTCCGGCGAAATGAAGGCCGAAGGCGAAAGGCACCGCAACCCCGCCCGCTCGAGTGGCACGCCACAGCAGGGAGTGTTCCTTGTCGCCGTTGTCGACGAAAAGGAAAGCAAGGCCGAAAACGCCCAAAACTACAATGCCCAGCGCGGCCCTTTCAGCATCCATCGTGCCGATGATCCACAGGCCCTGGTGCACCGCGGTGCCGATAAGACTGAGCATCGCGAGCAGCGGCCAACCCCTGGCCCTGGCCAACCAGAGCAGACCCAGATCCAGCAGCAGGATGTAGCCGAAGAGGGCTGCAGGGCTACTTGCGTCAGAGGCCACAAGAAGAGGTGTGGCGAATCCACCGAGCAAGCCGAGGACCGCAATGAAACGGGCGTCCCGTGCGATGGAGATGGCAACACAGACCGCTGTGATGACAACCATCAAGACGAAGGCCGGCATCATGCCGATCAGGCCATAAAGAGTCTGAGCGGCCCACGTCGCCCCATAGAGGGTGACGACCCCGGCCCCAGCCAGGGCGTTGGCTGCGGGGGCCTGCCCGCGTTTGATCAGCCACTCGGAACCGACGATGCATCCGACGCCGACCAGGACTCCAAAAACGACCCTCATCGTAGGGGAGATCAAGCCGTGTTCGATCGAGTACTGAAAAAAGAGCAGTGCGGCGAGGGCCAGCACGATGCCGCCGGCGGCTGCAGCTCCGCGAACCCCGATCCACTGCTCCCAGTCGATGTCGAACTTGGGCATTCTTGGCTTGGAGGGCGGGATCCCTCCCGGTTTGGCTGGTTCTTCCATCCTCGCGGCCGGAATGGCAGGCCGATCCGCGGATGGTGTTAGTGGAACTGCCGCGCGTGGTACCGGCGGACTCGGGGGTGTGGGACGAGCATCGATTGGTGGTGGAGATGGGGACGCATCAGGAACGGTCACCGGTGTTTTCTCGTCCGACAGGAGATCTGTTTCATAAGACGAATCGGAAATCGGTACATCCCCTTGGGACCGCTGGAAAACTTCCGGCGGAGGTACTTCCACAACAGTCGGTTGAGCGGTGAGCGGGCGCGCCTCAAGGTCGGTGATTCGTCCTTCAAATTCTTCGACCCGCTTCTGGAGCTTGCGCGTACGGGACAGGGCGAGAATTGAAATGACACATACAGCAATGGCCGCAAACGGCAGCCCGATGACTATGATGACAAGGAGAGCTTCCAAAATTACCGTCCTCCTGGTGTGAATCCCGTAGGCTATCTTACCTAATTACGGATTTCCGGGTGTGATCGTCGGTTTTGATGCGACGAAAGGGCTCAAACGACCGTAAACCAGGATAAGAAGCTGGGACTCTGGGAGGATTGAATGTTTGACGGGCTAAGGCATAGGATGGGGCTGCGATGATAGGCGAATGCCGGTGGGGTGTTGTGGTGGTCGCCATTCTTCTGTGTGCCTGCGTTGGCGCCGATCAAGAGGTGGAGCTTGACGGATTCAGCGTTGCGCTGTCCGAGGCAGCCATAGAGCGGACCAGACACAGTGTCCGTTATGACGGCAGCTACAGACGGATCGACTACCCCGGGGGCGATGTTCCGCCGACCGTCGGAGTGTGCACCGATGTTGTCATTCGCGCTTATCGAGCACTGCACATCGATCTGCAACAACGAGTTCATGAAGACATGCTGGGTCACTTCGCCGCTTATCCACAGATTTGGAATCTGCAAAAGCCTGACAGCAACATAGACCACCGGCGTGTTCCCAATCTGCAGACCTATTTCAAGCGTCGTGGCCTCGAGCTCCCGGTATCTTCCGATCCGGTGGACTATCGCGTCGGGGACCTGGTCACCTGGACAGTGGGAGGCAATCTGCCTCACATCGGTATTGTTGTTGACCGCCGGAGCCGGGACGGGAAGAGGCCTCTGATCGTCCATAACATAGGCGCCGGCCCCAAGTTGGAAGACATTCTCTTCGCTTACCCGATCACGGGACATTATCGATTTGTAGGTTCATAAAATCGGTTACAGTCCCACATGGTTGGGTTCGCCCCGGTAGCAACAGGGCGGCCAAAGGGGGGAGCATGCGTCGTTTCCGACCCGAAGGAGAGAAGATCCAGGTCGTGCCTTCGGAATCATGGTGGGGTGGCCTCCGGAATGACGAAATAGCTGTTGTCACGAACGCCGTGGGCCATAGGGTAACGTCCGGTCAGGATCGTTGCATGGGAGGGCAGAGTGATGGGAAAGGCAGAGCCTCGCTTTACGTGTGAACTCGACCATAGATCCTCCTGGCGATCAGGCGGTTGCCTTGGATCGGCATCAGTCTACCGGCGTCGGTCCAATTCTCAAGTCGGGAGCTGAGGTTCCGGGTTACACTCTGTCAGATTTTGAGTGCCGAGGAGGATCGAATGAAGCGTTGGAATATCGTAGCGCTGCTTCTCTTTTTGGGTGGCTTCATGGGATGTGGAAAGCAACCGATAGAAGTCATGGCGGATCCGGTTGACTTCGCTATCGCCATCCACGGCGGTGCCGGGACCATCGATAGAGAGATGGACCCGGACCTCGAAACGGCCTATCGCGATGCCCTCGAAGAAGCGTTGCGTTTCGGGCACGGGCTCCTCGAGCAGGGTGGGACCAGTCTTGATGTCGTTGAACAGGTGGTGCGCCGACTTGAGGACGATGAGCTGTTCAATGCCGGCAAGGGCGCGGTCTTCACACACGAGGGTACCAACGAACTCGATGCCGCGATCATGGACGGGGCTACTCGTGGGTGCGGCGCGGTGACCGGAGTGACGACGGTGAAGAATCCGATAACGCTGGCGCGAGCTGTGATGGAGGAGAGCCCCCACGTCTTCTTCACGGGCGCCGGGGCCGAGGCCTTCGCGGAGACAATGGGCCTCGAACGGGTTGAGCCTGAATATTTCTTCACCCAGCGCCGGTGGGACAGTCTGCAAAAAGTCTTGAATCGGGAGCAGGACCGCGTATCCGGCACCGAGAAACACGGAACGGTGGGTTGCGTCGCCCTTGATCTTTCCGGTCACCTCGCCGCCGCAACTTCCACGGGCGGCATGACCAACAAGAGATTTGGTCGAGTCGGAGATGTGCCGGTCATCGGGGCGGGGACCTATGCCGACGATCATACGGCGGCAATCTCCTGCACCGGCCATGGGGAGCAGTTCATCCGTCATACCGTTGCATCGCGGGTCAGCGCGATCATGGAGTACGAAGGCGTGACACTTGCCGAGGCGGCGCAAAGGGTGATTGGTAGGGTTCTTCAGCCTGGCGATGGCGGTTTGATTGCGGTCAGTCGGGATGGCGCCATCGCCCTGGAGTTTAACACTGAGGGCATGTATCGTGGAGCTGCCGATTCATCCGGTCGTTTTGAGGTCGCCATCTGGGAATAATGCTATCAGCTATCAGCATGCAGAGTACCAAGGGTTCGCACTAGAATTGTCGTTAATAATGGGAGGACCGATGAAACATAAAAGAATGATATTGGTTCTGGTAGCGCTGGTGGCTGTGACAGTCGGTTGTGAACAGTTGGCGAGTCTACAGAACTCCAACGTCCGGATCTCCGGCGAGTGGCAGAAAATTGAAATGTCTTTTCCCGGAGATGATGTCTACGACTTCTCGGAGCGTGTGATCAGTGTCAACGGGTTCGAGGAGGGCACCTACCGATTCGAGAGCAATTCTGAGGTGGAAGTGATCCTCCATGGCCAGGTGTCGGTTTACGAGGTTGAGTTCGTTGGCGATTCGAAGATGACCTGGTACCGGAGGACCCCAAAGGGACGGGACCGGGTCTCCGAGTGGGTCAAAGCGGAGTGAACCAAAGAACCCGGCCTCCGAGGCAGGCTAACGATCGAGTCTCAGGGCAGATTCACCACAGAGACACAGAGGACACAGAGGAACGCAGAGGGCAACCCAAGGGCGCTCCCGGCGTTCGCCCATCCGCTTTGCGGGTTCAGCAGAAGGCCTGTCCATCGCCCTGGACGCAAGGCGTCCCATCGAAGTGCAGGCCTTCAGCGCGCCGGCTTCGCCCGCTTGGGCGAACAGTCCGACGCGCACAAGGTCCGTTTCAGGTAGTGTGCCCTGGAGCCCGGTTGCACGCGAAGCTTGTTGGGGCAGAAGAGAGGCGGGTGAAAAGAACTGGTTTTTGGAGCTCGTTTCTCTTCTGAATATAG
>CBDTUG010000027.1:0-9334 GCA_965363555.1 uncultured Thermoanaerobaculia bacterium | reverse complement strand
GGACGAGGAGATTCTTGGATTGATCCAGAACTGGATCATGGAAGAGAAGGCCTCGTTCTTTCCCAAACTGTTGAACAATTCCCGCGCCACGGTTTCTGAGCTGACAGACGGTGTACGACGTTTTTGTCATTTGATGGCCGACGGCGCCGAGTTGTCGGAAGCGACAATGGACGATCTCCGGGTGACGTTGGTCCGGCGTTTTTTGACGACGCAATTGGCCTTCCTCCGCATTGCAAAGAATGTCGTCGATCCGTGTGATTTCGTTGATTTGTTGGACCGGGTCATTCTCGAGAGTTCGAGGCACAGCCGTCTCGGCGGCAAGACCGCCGGCCTGTTTCTGGCGGAAAGGGCCCTCCGTCGCAAGGCTGTTGAAGATCCGGATCTTGCCCGGTTTAAAGTGCCGAAGAGCCGATATCTGCCGGCGGAGTGGATCTACGACTTTATCGAGCACAACGATTTGGAAGAGGTCCTGCAGCAGAAATACCGGGACATCGGTCAGATCCGACACGAGTATCCCAATATCGTACAGCTCTTCAAAAATTCTCGGTTTCCACCCGCCATGGTCAGCGGCCTATCGATGGCGTTGGACGAATTGGGCGAGGGTCCGATCATCGTGCGATCTTCCAGTCGACTCGAAGACCGTCTGGGAAGCGCGTTTTCGGGCAAATACAAGAGTCTGTTCCTGGCCAACCAGGGGACCAAGCGGCAGCGTTTGGAGGCCATGCTGGACGCTATTGCCGAGGTCTATGCCTCGGTTTTCGGGCCGGATCCCATCGCCTACCGGGCCGAAAAAGGGCTGTTGGATTTCGACGAAGAAATGGGCATCCTGATCAACAGGGTCGTTGGACGAAGAGTAGGCGACTATTTTTTGCCTTCTTTCGCCGGGGTGGCATTTAGCAACAACGAGTTTCGGTGGTCGTCGAGAATTGAGCGCGAGGATGGTTTGATTCGTCTAGTTCCCGGCTTGGGTACCCGAGCGGTCGACCGCCTCCCCGACGACTACGCCGTCCTGGCAGTTCCCAAGAAACCGCACCTCCGGGTCAATACCACCCTCGACGAGATAATCCGCTACTCCCCCACCAAAATCGACGTCGTCAATATTCAAAAGGGCACCTTCGAGACCCTTGATATCAAGGACCTTCTGCTTCAGGTCGGGGCAGAGTACCCAGGGTTTTCCGATGTTTTTTCGATCGAAAGCGAAGGCATCCTGAGCCGACCGGTCGCCATGCTGTGTAATCCCGCCAAAGATACCCTAGTGGCGGATTTCGGTGGAATGTTTGACAATTCTCAATTGATCCCACGGATCTCCAAGGTCCTGTCCACCTTGGAGGAGGCATTCGAGTCGCCGATCGACATCGAATTTGCCGTTGACGGCCAGGACCTGTATCTCCTTCAGTGTCGGCCGCAAAGTTCGGCCGACGATGAGGCGCCCGCACCAATTCCGGCCGACTTGCCGGTGGAGGACATTCTGTTCTCGGCTGATCGCCACGTCTCAAATGGTGTGGTTCCCGATATCACGCATGTGGTCTTCGTCGATCCCGAGGGCTACCGCCTGTTGCAGAGCAGGAACGATCTGTTGATGGTTGGTCGCGCCATTGGGGAACTCAACAAGATCTTGCCGAAACGGCAGTTCATCCTGATGGGACCGGGTCGGTGGGGCAGCAGGGGTGACCTCAAGCTGGGTGTTCGGATCACCTACGCTGATATCAACAACACGGCTGTCCTGATCGAAATGGCCCACCGGACGGGTTCCTATGTTCCGGATCTGAGTTTTGGCACCCATTTCTTTCAGGATCTGGTTGAAGCGCGAATTCGATATCTGCCTCTCTATCCGGACGAGGTGGAAGGGGGACTCGACCGGCGATTCTTCATGGCGTGTCCCAATCTCCTGGCCGAGATGGCGCCGGAGTTTGCGGCGCTGGCCGATGTCATCAAGGTGATTGAAGTGCCCGCGGTCACCCGAGGTCGGGTCTTGAGGGTGTTGATGAATGCCGACCTCGACCGCGCGGTCGGTGTGCTGGTCGATCCGGAAGCGCCGGCCTTTGACGGTCTGGTGCTTCCGTCATCGCAGGTCGGCGATCAGACCCAGGGCTATTGGCAATGGCGCCTGCGCATGGCTGAGCGCCTGGCCGCAGAAATGGATGGGGAGAGATTCGGGGTAGCGGCCCTCTACCTGATCGGCTCGACCAAGAACGCCAACGCCGGTCCCAGTTCCGATATCGACCTGGTGGTTCACTTCCAAGGCGATGACGCCCAGCGGCGAGACCTCCTGGGATGGTTGGACGGCTGGAGCCTCTGCCTCGGTGAGATCAATTACCTCAGAACGGGATACACCACCGGCGGCCTGTTGGACATCCACCTGATCACCGACGAAGACCTCGAAAAACGGACGCCCTTTGCCGGCAAAATCGGCGCCGTCACCGATCCGGCCAGGAAGTTGACGATGGGTTCTGATGTGCAAGGGTGAGCGGACGGTCTTGGAGTTGATCATGACGGCCCGGAGATGACTGGTCCCACGTAACTCGAAACCGCGCCTTTCGACGTGACAATACTGACGGCCACAAATACCGAAAAGATTTTTCAAGCCGCGAAGGATTTCCCCCCACCTGCGACACATACTGAGAGAACCTGGCGGTATTCGGCCGACTGGATTGATACAACAAACACCAGGGGGAAAAATATGAACCGTTTCATCATCCACTTTTGCCTGATCATTGCCGCATGCCTTACGCTGTTTCCGGGCGACTCGGTGGCTGCCGACGGAGACTTCGACCTCGGTCTCCGCGGCATCGTCGTGGGCGCTGGTGGCGAGCCTGCCAATGACATGATGGGTTATGGCCTGTTTGGGCGCTACCACCTGAACGACCGATGGGTTTTGGGCTTCTCCGTCGAGTCGCTGGGCTTTGACGCTGAACGACCGTACGAGTTCATAGGCATTGTCGGGGATCCTGCTTTCGAAATTGACTCAACCACCGACTCAACGTCGGTCAACGTATGGATAGAAAGGGTATATACCAATTCAAGTAGCCGACTTGAGTGGTTTTGGGGCGCCGGTGTTGGTTTTGCATCCTTGGATGCGGAGGACATTACGGGGCCGACTGCAGACGGTGGAACGTACTACCTGGTCACCGATATTGGCATGGAGACGCTGCTTTCGGGCAGTGCTGGCATGAGGGTTCTTTTTGGTGGCCACTGGTACTTCGAAGCCGCGTTGCGGGCCGACCAGCATTTCACAGACTGGACCATTGTGGATGAGGTCTCAGGCATCACGGGGACTGTGGGCGACTATTTTTCGTGGGGTGGCAACCTCGGGGTTGGGTTCAGGTTCTGATCCGACCGGCGCAGGTACTCAAGGGGGTGCCCGGCGTGGTTTTGGGACTGCGGCAGTGAGCAGTGTCGGGTTCAGCCAACAGGTGAAGGGGCGGTGACGGGGGCAGGTACAGTGTCAGATAGCAGCGACAGGCTCAACGGCGGCGCCGACCAAATAGGGAGTCGAAAAATTTGTGAAGAAGTGCCTCAATGGGAGTCAGCGTGGTACTGTTTCGCTGGAACGGTGAGGGAGGCAAGAATTGGTCAGCATGAGGCGAGTTGTGGTCTCGACAGTGGTGTTGGTTCTCTTCATTGGTGTTTCTTTTGGCGGCGCTGCCCAGCAAAACCAGGAGACACTGGTGATAGAAAAGGGGATCGCTGAGCTGCAAGTGCTGATGGAAAGCGGAAAAATCAGTGCGGAGTCACTAACTCGGTCCTACCTTGCTCGGATTGAACGTCTCGATGGCCCGCTCAACGCGGTGCTGGCTATCAGCCCTGACGCCGTTGCCCAAGCCAGGGAACTCGATGTGGAACGTAAGAACGGCAATGTGAGGGGACCGCTGCACGGCATCCCAGTGCTGCTCAAGGACAACATCGAGTCGCGCGAAAACCTGCCGACCACAGCGGGTTCGTTGGCTCTCGCTGATAACGTCACCAGACGAGACGCCTTTTTTGTTGCCCAACTGCGCGAAGCGGGCATGGTGATTCTCGGCAAGACCAATCTTAGTGAGTGGGCCAATTTTCGTTCCGAACGTTCGTCGAGTGGATGGAGCGGCGTCGGAGGTCAAACAACGAATCCCTATGACGTCACACGGAGTCCGTGCGGCTCGAGCGCGGGTTCGGGAGTCGCCGCCGCCGCCGGCTTCGCCGCTGTCGCTATTGGTACCGAAACCAACGGTTCGGTGGTCTGTCCGTCGACGGTCAACGGTATCGTCGGCATCAAACCCACGGTCGGCCTCATCAGCCGCAGTGGCATCGTGCCGATTTCGCACAGCCAAGACACCGCAGGTCCGATGGCACGAACTGTGGCAGATGCAGTTGTCGTGTTTGCCGCCATGATCGGTATTGATGAAAACGATACGGCGACGGAAATCGCCGCTGCCGCTGCCTCCTGGGACCTCCTTGAGCAGCTCAAAAAGGATGGGCTCAAAGGCAAGCGCATAGGTGTCGTGCGCTCGTCAGCCGGTTTCCACTCCGAGGTCGACAAGCTGCTTGAGCAAGCGATTTCCGACCTGAAAACCGGCGGGGCGACAGTCGTTGACGGACTTGAGTTCGATCCGCCGGAGGGCCTTTCGCAAGCGGCCTACGACGTGCTCTTGTATGAGTTCAAGTACGGTCTCAATAACTATCTTGCGGGCTTGCCTAACAATGATCAGCTGCCGGCCAAGACCTTGGAGCAGCTGATATCCTTCAACCTCAAACATCAGGCGAAGGAGATGCCGTTTTTCGACCAGGAGATCTTTGACTTTTCCCAGGCAAAAGGACCACTGAGTGACCAAGGCTACCAACAAGCACTCGAGCTGATGCAGCAAGCGTGTCGTAAAGACGGTATCGACAAGATGGTGGACGAACACACACTGGATGCGTTGATCGCCCCAACCGGCTCGCCTGCTTGGAAGATTGACTTGATTAACGGCGACCATTATATCGGTGGCAGCTCGAGCTACCCGGCACGGGCAGGCTACCCCAACATCACCGTCCCCATGGGCGCGGTGCACGGAATGCCCGTCGGCCTGTCCTTCTTCGGTCCGGTCTTGTCGGAACCGACCTTGATCGAGATTGCCTACGCCTACGAACAGGCAAGCAAGCGACGCGTGCCGCCTGAGCTATGAGCCCCAGGAAAATTTCTCTCGCGAAGAAAGCCCATGATGCGCACGCCTCGTACTGTTTTCATTCATTGACGTTACGGAACGCTGGTGCTCCACACAGAGAGATCACCGGACTCGAAGCCATCGGCAAACAAGCCGACCTCGGTGTATTGAAAGGCGCTCACGTCACCCAGATCGCCCAGGCAATTGCTTGAGCTAATCCCGGCCGAGTTGGTATAGGTTCCATCAGCCTCGCCCGGCGGGATCTCCACCACCAAGGTAATCGTCTCTTCGACCCAGATCGGCGCACAGATTGCCGAACCGCCGAGGTAGATCGAATCACAGGTGAGGACCCCGGTCCCTACGCCGCTGCACGAACCCGAGTAAATGGTTTCGCCACTGACCACGGCCCAGCCGGCCGGGAGAATATTGGTCAGCGTTAATTCGGCACTTGAGGGGCCTTCGTTCTTGACCCAAATTGTGTATGTCACATGTCCCCCCGGGTGTCCCCCCGAGCCACCGGTCATTGTCATCGAGAACTCGGACTGAGTCTTGACAGGGGTGGTGACCGCAGCAACCGTACCCAGGCCCGTGTAGCCGACCTGCAGGTTGTTTCCGGGCAGTGGATCCCCGGTATCAGACCCCGTCGTGGCGAGATCACTGACAACATCTGTGAAACACTGTTTCTCCGAACAGACGCTGACTTCAAAATCAATATAGCGACTCAACCCTGAAGCGGTAGCACCTGCCCACGTACAGGTCACTTCCGAGCCACCCAGACTTGTGGACACTACGGTGCAGGACCCTCCTGCGCTGGGTGTTACCGCACCATGCCAGGTGTCGCCCGGAGTTTCGTCGTAGATCTGAACGTTGGTGGCATCATTGGGTCCGTTGTTTGTGGACGTGACCCGATAGGTGAGCAGGTTGCCTGCAATGACACTGATCGCCCCCGGCGGATTGGTGTCTTTTGTCAGAACGACGTCGGCCTGAATATCCACCGCCCAACCGAAACTTGCCGTGCCAAGGGCCACGATTCCAAACACCATCGTAACTTTCATTGCCTGCCTCCTGCACGGCTCATTCTGCCTTTCGACCGATAAAATTTTTCAAAGCCGCGTCTGGGAACCATTATCACTCATTCCACCCGTTGTCGCCACCGCTCACACCAACTGGCGGTTCGCTTCCTCCGGGCGATCGAGGTCGATTCTCACCAGGGCCAGTTCGGGACCGTCGTGCGCTGCAGATACGATCCAGGTACGGCCCAGTTGTTCCCGCCAGTGGCCCGTCAGTCGGGCGGACTCGTGCACGTGTCCGTGAAGCGTCACCAGCGGTTGCAGGTCCTCGATGAACCGCCGAATGGCGATGCTGCCGATGTGGACATCGAGGGGCACATGATCGATTGACTGGCCATCAAGGGCGGCTCGGTCGAGGTGGGTCTGATATGGCGGTGAGTGGAACAGCCACACAGAGTCGGCCAAGTCGTTTTTGTCGGCGAGGCACTTGAGATCTTCTGTAATCGTGCCGAATCGGATCTCGTCAGTATCCGCAGTTACTGTTCGATGGCCTTCTTCGGGTGACAGGCACCCGGGGTCGACATAGCGGGAAACGTCGTAGCGTTCCCAGTCCTTGAGCAAAAACGGTGTCGGCGGCACGTTACCGTAGCCGAAGACCGATTGATCTGAGATGTGGTCGTGCCGGTTGTGGATCTTTCGCCACAGGCCGAGTTTTTCGCCGTGTTCGAAGTTGGCGAAATCCGTTGCGGCATCATCGTTCCCCGGAATGAGAAATATCTTGGGGAAGTCGGCCGCGAGTTTTTGGTGCAGATCGAGGACGTCTGCCTCGATCGTCTCGTGAATGAATTTCGGAGCATTGATGCCGGGCAGGAGATCGCCACCCAGAAAGATCGCTTTCGGGCGCTCTGCAGCTGCAGTCTCCCACAGCGATCGATAACGCCTGGCGGATCCGTGAAGGTCGGAGGCAAAGAGACAGGGGCAACTCATGGGTCACGCAACCATACACCCTCACCATAGCCTGCTCAAAAATCAGCAGGATCGGTTCCAGGTCTGATCTCAGATGTGCTCCGGCCCCAGGAACGCCAGCCCACGTTCCGCTTCCCCGTCCATGATGACGTGGAGGAACCGGCCGTGACTGACTTTTCGGACATCGATGACCTTGACGACTTCTTCGAGATCGGCATATTCGGGGACGACTTCTTTGAGAGCATTCGGTGAGTTGTTGAGGAATTCCTCGTTCCAGAGGTTGTCCTCTTCATCAGGATAGAGTGGCAAGTATGTGATTTCGGCCTCTACGAGATCTTGGAAAAAATGCGTGCCAAAGCTGACGTCGGGCACATAGGATCCCTTTTGTCGGGCGACTTCCAGCAGCATCGTGGTATGACAGATGTCTGCGTAGGTCACCGGAACTCCGAGACGGATGTCGCCTCGGCTGCCCCATCGTCCGGGCCCAATCAAGAGAAAACTCTTTGGTGGCAGTTTCCTGTTGATGGCGCCGACCGCCTTGGCGACTCGGAGCATTGCGTCTCTCGAGGGGAGCTTTTCGTAGTCCCGGGGATCGATCACCAGGACCCACTCCAGATTGCGGACCTGGGCCATTTGAACAAAACGAGTGGCGCTGAAGATCTTGTCGGCATCAGGAATGTCCGGGGGAACTGGAATGTGGTTGGCCGACGAGGCGAGACTTAAGGCCCGACATTGCAGGACGTACAGGTGCTCGCCGTCATGGGCGAATTCGACGTCGACCGGCTCCTCCAGTCCTTCTTCCAGTAAATCGAGGAGGTGCTTGAGCTGATGGGGAAAGCCAGAATTGAGCAGTCCGTCGAAAGTGACGACCAGTTCGTCGTCGGTTTGCATCAACATTCCGAGAACGGGGACAAGTTGGCGGTGTCGATAGACCGAAAAGATCTTGTTGACCATCGGGAGGCGTCGGCCCAGTCGTTTGAGGAGGGTCCCAAGCTCGACGGATTCGAATTGACCATACTTGAGGTCAACCACGTCGACCTCGTGCTGCGAATACTGGTAAACCTCTTCGGGTTGTTGCAGAACCTTCAGGTTCGGTTGGTCGAGGGCGACCATCACCGGCCAGTCATCCCCGGTTCGGTCGACTGCTCTGGTGCCGAGGCCGAGCACCAGGCGAGCCATGCCGTCGGTACGATTAATTCGTGGCGACCAGCGCATTTCACAGCGGGAGAATGCGACCCCGGCGAAGGCCGGCATTAAGACTCCCTCCATCTCCTTGCCAACGACGACCTGGATGAGAATTCCCATTTGCTCCTGGAAATCCAGCAGACCGCGTTCCCTCCGGTACTCGATCGGGTCAGGGTGAAAGATCGAGGCGTAGACCTCCGAAATCGCGTCTTCGAGTTCTGCCAGACGGCGTTCGATCGTTCCGCGATTGGGAATGAAGAGGCTCTTGTACTTGCCGGAGAACGCATGGCCGATACGGTCTTCAAGGAGCGATGACGAACGCACAACTAGCGACTTTTCACCAATTGTCCATAGCATCTCCTCAAGACCCTTGTGCAGAATCGGAGGGAAGGCGCCGCTCTTGAAGAGGCGTTCGACCAGGGGGTACTCCTGTCGGACTTCTTCGATTTCCTGGTACTTGACGTTGATCAGTTCTTCAAGGTGGTTGTACTCAATGAACTCGAGGATCCCGTTGGAGGGTAAGAAGTAGGACTCAGGAATTTTGAACTCGGTGTCGAGCCTGCCCTGCCTGGTTGCGTGTTCGAGGATTGACCGGGCCAGCAGCAGTCCGGCCGCCTTGCCCCCGACCCGCCCCTGGTTGCCTTCGGTTGGGACCAGGTGATCAAGAAGATAGTTGAATTCCCGGACACGGATGTATTTCTTGGCGACGGCGATGAAGGGCAGTTGGTCGGTTAGGAGGCGGCGCACCAGGGCCGCTCGGGTTCCGATGACCGCTGCCTGGGGTGCAGCGGCTTCCCCCGGCGCGTATTCGAGGAATTCGCGGATCTTCTGCTTCAATTCGACGAGGGGAGTTTCCCCATCTTCGGCCAGCCGTGAGACTTCGAAGGCAAGTTGACGCTTTTCGGTGAGGCGGATGGCTGCGAGGATATCCTCGGGCTCAAGGTAGCGTTCGGCATATTTGATGGCAAGCTCATACAGTGCTATTCGAGCCTCGCGTGACATTTTCGGCTTGGGTCTATTGGGGTCGGAAAGGCGACGTTCTCCGCTGAGGTG
>CBDTUG010000026.1:0-9378 GCA_965363555.1 uncultured Thermoanaerobaculia bacterium | reverse complement strand
GCCAAGACGCTGATAAATCATACTGCCTATCGGGGGTGAAACCACAAAAGCCGTCGCAAAAGAAAGCGTGTAGGCACCCATGTAGCGACCCGCTGACCGCCTGCCCGCCCGGGCCGCAACCACGGCGTTGATCATCGGAAGGTTGAGCATCTCTCCAAAAGTCCACACACAGGTCACAACAATCGCGAAGACGATGCCGGCGCCCAGGGGCAACAACCCCAGGCCGAGACACAACAGAAGAGCCCCAATGCCTGCAACTTTGAGGTAGTCATATTCTTCAACAAGATGTAACAACACCATTTCAAAGAGCACGATCAGCAACGCGTTGAAAGCCATCAGAAAGCCAACTCCACGCTCATCCAGGCCGTAAACCTCACGAAGGTAGATCGGATAGGTGATCCACACCTGGAGAAATGCCATAGCCATGAAAAAGACCAGTGCAAGCAGTACCAGGAAAGGGCCGTCCTTCCAGGGCGAGAGCACAGGTTCGTCTTTCTCCTCCGGCATCTCGGGCCGCAGGGCCTCTGGAGAAATCGCGGCAAAAAGAACCACGCCGGCCGCCCAACAGGTCACGCCATCGACCACGAAGAGCCATCGGTAACTGATTGACGCCAAAATACCTGCAATGGCCGGCCCCAAAGCCATCCCGAGATTGACCGCCAGCCTGATGAGTGCAAATGCTCGAGGCCGGCCATCGGTCGGCGAAGCCAAAGCGACCGCCGCCATCAGTGCCGGCCTGAAAGCTTCTGCCACGACACTGACAACAAACACGCCCACGACCATCGTCGGGAAGGTCCGCAACTGCCCGAGAAGTATGAATCCCGCCCCCGACAAAGCCAGTGACAGCAACTGGATCCGAATAGCACCGTACCGATCCGAGAGACGGCCGCCGACAACGGCGCCGACCATCGCGCCGAGGCCGAAGACCGCCAACACGATACCCGCCTTCTCAACGCTCAGACCAAAATCATGGGTCAGATAGAGGCTCAGAAAAGGCAGAACCATCGTTCCCGACCGATTGACCAGCGCACCCCCGGCCAAGATCCAGATTAGGCGGGGAAGACCCGAAAAGGCCTCGCGGTAGGTGGCTATGATCGTGCGCATCAGTTTCATCCTGATGAGGCCCGCTGTCAGTCCCTCAACTCTGCCAGATCGTTGAGCCTCTCACCCACCAACCGCCAGGTGGTCCACTGATCCTGGGCCTCGGCGCCAAGACGCTTGTAAAAACCGATTGCCGGCTTGTTCCAGTCGAGCACCGCCCATTCCAGTCGACCGCAATCCCGTTTGACGGCAAGGGCCGCAAGGTGTGACAGCAGAACTCGGCCAATGCCCCGGCCCCGGAATGCAGGTCTGACGAAGAGATCTTCGAGCCAGATTCCACCCTTGGCCAGGAAGGTCGAGTAGGTTGAAAAGAAAAGGGCGAACCCCGCCGCCTGCCCCTCCCACTCGGCTATCAAGACTTCGGCCGCCGGACTCGATCCAAACAGGGTCCGCTCGATGGCCTCTTCGGTTGCCACTACGTCGTCAGCGAGACGCTCATATTCGGCCAGTTCCCGAATGAACTGCAATACCTGGGCGCCATCGCCGGGGCCGGCAGACCTGATCCTCAGCGAAGAACTCATCACTGCTCCCCTTCGACCAGGTTTCGAAAGGCCTGAGGCACCTGAACCACTGCACGGGCCACAGGATCGGCGAAGACGACACCGGTCTGGGCCACCGCCACCGTTCCACCAGTACCCTGGTCCCTGACGGCATATGAAATATTGATGCCGCGGCTGCCCTCGAAGGCCAGGCCGATGTCGATCGTGAGGGTCTGCCCGAAGAAGGCCTCCGAGCGATAGCTGACCGCCAGTTCAACCACGATCAGGGTTCGTCCCTCGACATTCATCTCAGTCATTCCGTTTGCGGCCAAGAACTCAACCCTGGCCTGATGGAGCAACCCGATCAACTCCATGTGTCCCATGTGCTTGCCATAGTTCAAATCAGTAACTCGAATATCGAGGCAGGTCGTGAATACGGTTTTTTCTGGAGCCTTCAATTGAATACGTGGCATCAGTCCTCCGCCGGGAAGCCTACCATTTTGCCTGTTGTTTTCTGGGGGTTAGGAAGAATTGCGTGGCTGGGGTGCAGGGATTCGAACCCCGATACTACGGTCCAGAGCCGCATGTCCTGCCGTTGGACGACACCCCAACACTGGAGGCGAGAGTATAGTCGGGGGCCGTTCGACGGTCAAGTTCGAAGGCTTCGGCTGACGCGATACCTTCGAAGTAGTATGATCCCCGCTGGAATTTCCGGTTCAGCTGGATGGAGTCGACCTCTCAGATGGTCAAACTGATGAAGGCTCCGGGGCTCGAACCATTGAAACCACCTTGGCGACGATTCGATCTCTACGGCGCCGGGATCTCTTCAGGAGAATGTCGGGAGGCATGATGAATTTGAAGAAAACTCCACTGTTGAAAACGACGTTTCTTGCATTCGGGCTGGTGGTCTGCATTGTTGGTTGCCAACAGAACCAACCTGAGACGCCGTCCTATACCGGATCGATTGAGGGAGCCCCGGGAAGCAATGTCATCCTCATTACCCTCGACACAGCCAGGACAGATCATTTTGGATGTTACGGAGGCGATCCCGACGTAACCCCGATCATTGACTCCCGAATGGCCCAAAAGGGCATCCGTTTCTCCGCTGCCTATGCAACGGCGCCGATCACTCTTCCCTCCCATGCCTCGATGTTGACAGGACTCTACCCTTACAATCACGGAGTCCGCGCCAACGGCAGCTTCGCTCTCGGCGAAGAATTCCAAACGCTGGCTTCGGTTTTCAAAGAGACGGGATATTCAACCGGCGCGTTTATCAGTGCCGCGGTCCTGACCAAACGCTATGGCCTGGCCAGAGATTTTGATGTCTATGATGACGACCTCAGCCAGAGCAACCAACCTCAGAATCGATTGGTCCCGGCCCGTCCGGGAAATTTCACGATTGATGCCGCCCTGCAGTGGATTCGGAGCCGAGATCGGGAACGACCCTTCTTTTGCTGGATCCACCTCTACGATCCTCACGCACCCCACAACCCGCCTCCAGAATTTGCCGCCCGCTTCCCCGAAGATCCCTATACTGCAGAAATTGCATTCTCCGATTCCCTGGTTGGGCGGGTCCTCGATGAAATCAAGGCAGAACAGATTCAGAAAGAAACCTATGTCACTGTAATTTCGGACCACGGAGAGGCTCTTGGAGAACATAACGAAAGATCACATGGCATTCTCCTCCATCAAGCAACGACCTCTATCCCGTGGCTTCTGGTCGGACCGGGGATTCCGGAGGGTGCGGTAATTTCCAATCCGACGACCTGTGCGGATATCGCCCCGACTCTGGCCGCCCTTGCTGGTGTTCCTGCGCCCAACGGCGCCGTTGAAGACAGCACCAATGTCCTGGCTCCTGACCGCCTAACACCTGAGTGGGGAAACGAAAGGACCATCATTGTCGAGTCCCTCCTGTCACGATTCCAGTACGGGTGGGCGCCCCTCTACGGCATTATCAGGAACCAATGGGAACTGATTCAGGGAGGACGGAACGAACTTTTTGACCTCAAAAATGACCCAAAGGAACTCAAGGACCGATCCTCAGAAGAACGGGAGATCCTGGACGATCTGACGGCGAGACTTGAGCCGGTGGTGAATCAAGGCACGACGGAAGAAACCCGTTTGGAAATCACCCCTGGAGAACGAGATCGGCTGGCGTCTCTCGGTTATTTGGAATTCGAAAGCGCACAACGGGATCAGGCTCCCGATCCCCGAGATGTGATTGGCGCGCACACCAGCCTCGAACACGGCTTGGCTCTCATCTCGGCAGGAAGCGCGCAAGAGGGTCTGGAAACGCTGCAACAGGGGCTGGACCTCGACCCCACCAATGTTTCGATCATGACCCAAAAAGCCCAGGCACATCTGCAACTCAATGAAATCGAGGACGCCAGGAGAGAACTGGCACGGTCTCTGGCCCTTGATCCCAAAAAGGTAGAAACCATCAAAACGTTGGCAAATCTGGAATTGCAGCAGCGAAATTTCCAGGCGGCCTTGATTCTGGCGGAACAGGGCGCCACGGCTCGTGGCGCCTTTGAGACCTTCTCTCCGATCAAGGCTCAAGCCCTGATTGGACTGGGACAGATCCAGGAAGCGATCGACTTCATCGATCACCGCCTGACAATTCAACCCTCCAATCCGGAACTCCTGCTGGAAAAAGCCAACGAGATGCTCCGGTTCCAGAAAAATGCCGAGGAAACCGAACGTCTGATGAGACGTGCGATCACAGAAGATGTCCTCTTCGGGCAGGCCTACCTCCAACTCGCCCATTTACTGCAAGTACAGAGGAGATTCCCAGAGGCGATCTCCGTGCTGGAAGAGTTTCTGAGAATTCAGCCCGGCAATGCCAGGGCACTCCTGGCTATCGGCACGATGAAGATGGAAAACGACCCCGCCTCAGCGGTCCCCTACCTCGAGGAGTCCGTCCGCCTAGCGCCCACAAACCCACTCGCGTTGACGACCCTGGGAATTGCATATATCCAAGCCAATCGGGTCCCGGACGCAGAAGTTGCCCTGCGGAAAGCCACAGGGCTCGACCCAGGCCAACCCCAAATTCGGAACAACCTCGCCATCGTGCTGATCCAGCAGAATAAATTCCAGGAGGCGATCGACGAACTGAACATGATCCTCGATGCGCACCCTGGGTTTCACCAGGGGCGGAACAACCTGGCGATCGCACTCAGAGGATCTGGAGATCTTGATGCAGCGGAAAACGAAGCACGGAAAGCAGTTGAACAAGAACCTCGATTCCTTGACTCAAGACTGACCCTCGCCTCGATCTACCAGCAACAACAACGGTGGGCTGAAGAATATGAAACGCTGAATCAGCTTTTCCGAATGGCCCCGGACAGACCGGATATTCGAAACAACCTCGCTCTCGCCGCTTCAAAAACCAATCATTGCCCTCAAGCACTGCAACTCCTCGAACCTTCCTTGAAGCGCGGGGAATCTCTGACTTGGGAGATCCATCTTGCAGCAGCACGGTGTCTTGAAGCTTCAGGGACCTCGACCGATGCACTGCGACATTTCGAGGAAGCAGCACGAAGAAGCCCGGATGGTCCAGGGCGCGACGAAGCCCAGAAAGGTGTTCAAAGGCTCTCACTCCAGTTGAAGGTTGATTAACACGGCCCCTTTTTCAACGAAACACCGCCCAGGGACCGAACTAATCTGAAGAAAGCGAACTGATACCTTCTTCTGCGCGATCGAGACACTCCCGGGCAAGGGTCAGAGAAGGATCGAGCCGGAGTCCTTCACGGAGAGGCTCAACCGCCTCATCATACTTTCCGATGGCGCTCAGAAGACAGCCGAGGGCCTGTTGATTCTCCGCATGACCAGGATCGAGTTTGATCAATTCCTCGAATTGATGCAAAGCCTCGATCGTCCTTCCAGTTTGTGCCAAGGTCCGCGCAAATGCGGAACGAGCCTTCTGGTTCTCCGGATGATTTTCAACCACACCTCTCAGAATTTTCTCCGCCTCGAAAGCCTCTCCCCGCCTGGCCAACACCTTCCCCAGGCCGACGCTGGCTTCGGTTTTTCCGGGCCAGAGTTTCAGAGTCTTCCGGAAGAACTTCTCGGCTTCCTCAAGATCTCCCGAGCCTTGGGGTCGGGGATTCTCATGATAGAACGCCATTTGAAGTGCATGGTTGGCTTCCGAGGCCGCCTTGAACTGCCTCCGGGAAGGTGGGTTGAAGCTGATGAGCAGCCAGGCAAGACCAGTGACCAGCATCGCAAGGGCTACGGGTCTCCACTCCCGTCTGCGGAACTGCTTTATAGCCTGTTGCACACCTGCCGCACCCAAAAGAACCAGAATCGGAACCACCGGCAGGCGATAGCGTGCATTGCAAAAGAAAGCAACGACAGTTCCCATATAGCAGAAACCAAAAGCGAGAAGAAGAAACCACTCCCTCCACTCCTTGCGAATGAGGAATACTCCACCGGCTGCGAAACCTGCGATCAGGGGAAAACCTATCCATGACACAAGAAACATCACCGGAGACTGGCGAGCGATCGGCCAGATTGCTTGGTTGTTGCCGATTTCATGAGGAGACCAGAAAAGCCGCAACTTCAAGAGCTGCAATTTGCCCCAGTCCACCGGATCCGCGCGGATCCACTCTAACGCGCGTCCGTACCAATAGTCTGAAACCTCGACCTCGGAAAGTGTTCGGCCGTAGGCCTCATCGGCGATCCGATGAGTATCGACATACCCACTTTCCCACCCTGTTCGTGTTCCCGGTACGACAGCCGTGACACCATCGGACTCCGGATTGTTGCCGATAAAGAAATTCACGCCTCCATTCGTGGCAACCAGAATGAGATCTCCGCTGTTGCGATAGTTGGACAATGTCACCGGCAGGATACAAAGGGCGGCCCCGGTTCCAATCAACAACAAGTTTCTGACAACCAACCGCAGGCGCCCGTCTTTGGGACTCAGGATCCACAACCACAACAATAAAAACGGAGCAAAGGCGAGGACATTCGGCCGAGTGATCGCCGAAAGTCCCCAGCTGACACCTGCCAGGAAATAGAGCAGGGAGGAGGCCTTCCGAAACGCCAGGAGCAAGAGGAGTAGCATCAGAAGGTCCAGGAACACCTCAAGCCCCGCGCTGAGCAACTCCCCGTCGAAATAGATGACCGGCCAGTAAATCACCCAGATCAGACCCGCAAGGATTCCGGTCTTGCGCCCCGAAACGACCTGTCCCAACAAGGCCACGAGCACACACGTCGCCGCTCCGAGGACACAGCCGGCGAGCCGACCGACCAGCAAGTTGGAGCCAAACACCTTGTAGAGCATCGCCAGGAAGTAATAATAAAGAGGCGCCCGAAAGAAAGGCGTTTCCCCAAGCCCCTGTCCCGACACAATCTGCCGGGCCCACAAATCGTGCATCTTGGGGTCCATCGTCAGATGGTCGAAGAGCAGGTTGTGGTTCATCTGTCCCCACACGTAGAGGCACCGCACCCCAAACCCACCCAGGAAAAGCAACCCAAGGACCAATGACCATCGAAGCCAACGATCGTGACTCGACAAGACCTCAGGAGCTCGCAGCATCACTCACGACCGTTGGGCAGGTACCGAACTCGCCCCCATGACCTACCGACCTTCTCAATGAGATTGGGTTTCGAGTGATCCGGGCTCCGGTTCAATGTCCTCCTGGGAAGGACCCTGCGGATCCTCGTCGGAGATATAGGACCTTGCAGGTTTGCCGATTGCGAGGGACCAGAAACGCTCCACCTGGAGCGCGCGGGGACGAATCTCTGACAATAAATACCACTGTTCCACGGTAAGCACTTCCCGAAACCCGGCAACTCTCGCAATCATAACCCCGCTCTGGCCCCGTGCGCCCTTCCCAAAAAGCTCCGTGGCCTTCTCAAGACGAGCCTCATTCACCGGATCCGCCCCAAGGGCTTTCAACATCTCATCGTAGCCCTTCTGCATCTTTCGACGTTGAAAGCGGAGTCTGTCCGTATAGTTCGAATCCACCTGTTTGAGACCTTGAATTTGCTGTTCGTCAAGATTAAGAGCCTCGATGATCGTCGGATCATCCCAGAATCTCAGCCGGAGACCTCCTCCTTGTTCAGAAGATGCCGGACCGGCCTTGACGGCAGGCTGGTCGTGAGGGTCCGGAGCCCGTTGAGCCTCCGGACAGGAGTCAGTTGCTCCCATCAGAAATAGGGAGAAAATCAGAATCAGGGAAGGCCTCAAAAAAGCAAAATTCCTCATAGGCACGTACTATAATCCATGACCGCCCACAGAGGAAGACCTCCGGGGCGAATTGGAGACGACATGCGTTTGATTAGATTTGCGGCGTTCGCGTTGATTGTTGCCGGGGCTGTGGGCGTCTGGTTGAGTACACGAGCAATGCCGCGTGAAGGCTTGGCATCGAGGGTCGGATTCTTCCCCGAAGCATCAGTGATCGTTGTGACTCTTGACACGACGCGGGCAGATCGGCTCGGCTGTTATGGCTCACAAGCCGGCTTGACCCCGTTTATGGACAGCCTCGCTGAACTAGGCATTCTTTTCGAGCAAGCCCAAGCGGCTACTCCCATCACACTCCCGTCACATGCGTCGATTTTCACCGGGCTCCTCCCGACCAACCATGGCGTTCGCAACAATGGGATGTTCTCAGTCCCACCCGACATCGAAACCATGGCAGAGACCTATTCAAAAGCTGGTTATGCGACCGGAGCCTTTGTCTCAGCCCAAGTACTTGTCAGTCGCTATGGCCTGGATCGGGGTTTTGACGTCTACGACGATGACCTCAGTCAAAGCAGAAAATCCGGCCAAGGGATGGTCCCTTCCCGTCGCGGCGATCTGACGCTGAACAGAGCCCTGGAATGGCTGCAGGAAACTGACCAGGACCAACCAGTCTTCATGTGGCTCCACCTCTATGATCCCCATGCCCCCTATTCCCCACCCCCAGAGTTCCGGAGGCGGTTCCCAACAGACCCTTATGGCGGTGAAATCGCTTTTACTGATGCACTCATTCGGATGCTGACCGACAACCTGAAGGCTTCCGGCCGTTTCGAAAACACCATCATGACCGTTCTGGCCGATCACGGCGAATCCCTCGGCGAACACGGGGAAGGAACCCACGGAATCCTGCTGCACCAGCCGACAATCCATGTGCCTTGGATCCTGGTCACTCCGGACCACTCTCGAAGGATCAGAATCAAGCAGCCGGTCAGCACCGTTGACGTTTCGGCTGTGCTCGGGGCTTTGACAGGAGTGACTCCGCCCAACGCCCTACGGCAGGATGGCCAGTCCGACTTTTTTGACGAGAAACTGACCAATGATCGGGAAATATATTACGAGGCTGCGCTTCCCCTCTTTCAATATGGATGGAGCGCCCTGAGAGGCCTTCGGAAGGGCCAGTGGGAAATCATCAAAGGCCACCGGGAGGAACTCTTCGACCTCACGAACGACCCGAGAGAGTTAACCGATCTCGCAATGACCAAACCCCTGGAACTGAGTTTCCTCGGTGAACGCGTCACCGAGATTGCTTCTCGAGACTCCGGTTTGGATCCCGGGGCGACCCAGGAAATCAAACCCAGTGAACGAGCGGCCCTCGAGGCACTGGGCTACCTGGGTTCGACCGCTTCGATTCGCAGAGACCCACCGGATCCCCGCGATCTTGTTGGCGGCCACGTCCATGCGGAAACCAGTCGGGTTTTGATGGCCGCTGGCCGTTTGGACGAAGCGCTTCACGAAATTGACTTGATGCTGGATGATGACCCGGAGAACTTGGCGGCACTCAACCTCAAATCTCAACTGTTTATACAACTGCGGCAATTCGATGATGCGGAG
>CBDTUG010000025.1:0-9627 GCA_965363555.1 uncultured Thermoanaerobaculia bacterium | reverse complement strand
CCTGCGGGACAGCCATGCGACCAGTTCGTCGGCATCGGCGTGGGCTGAGAGTCCGGAAATCTGCTCGATGTGAGCCTTGACCGGAATGTAGTCTCCCAGCATCTTGACCTCAGGCTCGCCTTCGACCAGGCGGCGGCCTCGGGTGCCGTGGGCCTGGAAACCGACGAACAACACGGTGTTTCTGGAGTGAGGGAGACGGAGGCGGAGGTGATGGAGGATTCGCCCTCCCGTCGCCATGCCCGAAGCCGAAATGATAATGGCGCCGCCCTTGATATCGTTGAGTCGCCGACTGTCCCTGGAGGTCTTGGTCACCGTCAGGTTGGCGGGAAAGATCGGATTGATCTGCTCCGAAAAAAGCTGCTTCATCTCGGCGTCATGCTCTTCCGTCCAACGGGTATAGAGCGCTGTAGCCTCGATGCCCATCGGGGAGTCCAGGTAGATCGGCACGGTCGGCAAGTCCTTGTCGGACATCAGGCCGTGCAGCATGTAGAGCAGTTCCTGGGTGCGGTCGATGGCGAAGGCGGGGATCAGAACGACACCGCCACGATCCAGACCCTTGCGAACCTGCTCGGCCAACTGTTGCCTGGGATCTTCAGGATTGTGGAGCCTGTCCCCATAGGTACTCTCAAGAAATAACACGTCGGACCCTGGGTAGGGGACGGGATCTCTGAGAATCGGTACGCCGTGGCGGCCGACGTCTCCGGAGAAATAGATCGTCTTCCGCCCGCCTCCCGAGACCTTGCTCTCCAGTTCGACGGCGGAGGCGCCGAGAATATGCCCCTGGCGGTGAAAGCGAAATCGAATACCGGGCCGCAGTTCCTGCTCGTAATCGAACGGGACAGGTTCGAGCAGTTTGAGCGCCGCCCTGGCATCGGCTTGGCGAAAGAGGGGCAAGGCCGGAGCGTGCTTTGAAATGCCCTTCTTGTTGGCATAGCGCGCCTCTTCTTCTTGAATGTGGGCGGCGTCGGGGAGAAGGACCCGGAGCAGATCCCGGGTTGGGGGCGTGCAGTAGACCGGGCCGTCGAAGCCCTGCCGTACCAGGCGCGGAAGATAGCCCGTGTGGTCAATATGGGCGTGGGTCAGAACGACGGAGTCCAACTCGTCCGCCCGTTTGGGGAGCGGATCCCAGTTGCGGCTGCGCAGTTTCTTGCGGCCCTGGAAAAGGCCACAATCGACCATCGTGCTGAATTGTTTCCACTGAACGAGGTACTTCGATCCGGTGACACAACGGCCTGCGCCAAGAATAGTTAAATCCACAAGGACCTCCCCATATTCACGCCGCCCATCTTAGCGCGGATCGGAGGGGGGAGGGTTCGAAGGTCACAGGGAGCAGGAAGCAGGAAGCATCGGCAGGTCAAGAGAACTTAAACCTGGCCTCGTTGAATTGATTCGGGAACCAGATATTCAACGCCAACACAGGCTTCACGGTCCATCTCCGTTTTTCCGTCTCTGCGTCTCTGCGTTTCCTTATCCCTCGACCGACCCGGCAACCGAGATCACCAGACTCTCGGGGTCGATGTGTCGTTTGAGGGCCCGTTTGACCTCGTCCCGGCTGACCTCCAGAATTTCCCGAGGGAAATGATCCATCCGCGAGAGGTCCTGCCCTGCGAGCAGGGTTTTGACCACCTCCATGGCAACACCGACGTTGGTCGCCAAACCCACCTGGTAGCTGCCGGCCCAGGCCAATCGTTCGTCGTGCAACTCGGCCTCACGAGGGCCAGTCTGGAGAAAATCGTCGAGGACTTCTCGGCACATCACCAGGGCGCGCTCGAGATTTTCCGAGGCAACGCTGAGGCTGATAATCCACGGGCCCGGAATCTGAAGGGTGCCGGAAAAATCGCTATTGATTCCGTAGGTCAGGCCTGCCTCATCCCGAATAGCAACGCCCAGACGAGAGGTCAGTGTGGACTGTCCCAGGCAAGAGTTGGCCAACTGGGCCGCTGGGTAATCGGCATCACCGAGCTGAAGTTGTCCGGCATGCCCCAGAAACACATCGAGGTTGGGTCGATCAGGAATCTCGATGTCGACGCGAGCGGGACGCCCGGGTTTGACTTCGGGAAATTCAGGCAAGGTCTGTGGCGGAGCGCCCCAGCCGAAAAGAGCCTCACCGAAGAGCTGCTCAACATTGCTGTCCACAACATCACCGACGACGGCGCACACCAGGGAACGGCCGCCATAGCACCGCGTATGGAATTGCTCCAGATCGAGCCGAGTAATTTTTTTGACTTCGGCTTCGCGAACAGCGATCTCCCGCCGCCGGAGGGGATGGCCGGTGGGATAGAGCAGCCGGGTCAACTGCCCGTAGGCCGTGGCCGAGGTGTCCTGACGTTCATGCTGCAGAGCGCCAAAAATCCTTTCTCGGACCTTGTTCAACTCGTCATCGGGGAAAACCGGGCGCCGAAGAACTGACGCCAGAATGTCGACCATGCGAGGGAGTTCTTCAGCCAGGCCCTGCAGGGAAAAGAAGACCGAAGCCGGCGCCGAGCCTGAATTGCGAACATCCAAATGCAGTCCGTGGTCTTCCAACTCGCGGGCCAGGGACATCCTGGAAAATTCGGTCGTTCCCCGCTCGAGCATCGCCGCCGTCAGGCTGGGCACGGCAAATCGACCGTCGGTCATCATGGCCGTTCCGCCCTGGAGCATGCCGGCAATCGTCACCGTTGGCGCGTGGGCATTGGTAATGACCGCCAGACGCCCGCCGCCATCGAAGGTATGAAGTGCCACACGTTCGGCGAAGGATATTCTGTCCCCGGGATCGAAGAGGCCCTTGGTCATCGGCCGCTCTCCGGATCGCACTCCGGCACGAACCACCCGACGGTCTGATTCGAAGTTTTGAGGTACTGGTGACAGACTCGCATGACGTCCTCCGCCTGAACCCCGGCCACTTGGTCCATTTCGTCGACGACGAACCGCCAGTCTCCCATTGAGACTCCTTCGGTCAGGGCCGACACCAGCCGAGCCGGCGACTCTTGCTGAAAAGCCAGATCGGTGCGTCGTTGGACCTTGGCCCGGGCAAGCTCCCCCGGCTCGGCAACGGTCGCCCCGAGGGCCTGAACTTCTTCGAAAATCATCGCCTCGACGTCGGCATGCTCCACGCCAGGCGCCAGGGTGGCGAAGACCTGAAACAGCCCGGGATGGTGGCTTTCCATCGCCGAAGCGTGCACACCGAGGCAGAGATTGCTCTCGACAAGCCGCCGGTTCAATCTGGAGACGACACCCTCGCTGAGGATCTGCGCCGCAACTCCCAGAGGGGCGAGGTCCGCATGAAGACCTTCCGGAATATGCCACACACACCCGATAAAGCCCAATTCCCCCGCCCGATGCACGGAAAAGCGCCTCTCCCCTCGCTGGCGGCCCTCACGGATCGTACCCTGAGGTCTGCTCCCAGGACCACGATCTACCGGGCCAAAGAACCGTTCGACAAGGTCGAGAGCCGGCTGTTCCTCGATATCCCCGGAGACAATCACGGTTGCGTTGTCCGGTTGGTAGAAGGTGTCGTAAAACCGCCGGAGTGTGTCGCCCTGGATGGCTTCTACGTCTCCACGCCAGCCGATCGTAGGATGGTGGTAAGGGTGTTCGATGAAGGCGTGGGCAAAGAGGCCCTTGAGAAGAACCCCGAATGGCTCGTTTTCGCCTCGGTCCAGCTCGTTCAATACAACGGACCGTTCTTTGTCAAGGTCTTCGTCGCGGACCAGAGCGCCTCGCATCCGGTCCGCCTCAATGTCCGCTGGCGTCTCCAGGTGCTCTACCGCCACGGTCGCATAGTAGTTGGTTCGATCCAGCCAGGTGGTTGCGTTGAAATTGGCGCCGATGCGTTGCAGTATTCGGGCGATTTCGGTTCCCTTGTCCCGATTGAAACGCCGGGTGCCCTTGAACATCAAATGTTCCAGCAGGTGGGTCGCCCCGGTATGGCCAGCAACCTCGTCCTTGGAACCCACACGGTAGACCACACCGAGGGTTGCCACCGGCGCGACGGCCGTCGGCGCAATCAGCACGGTCAAACCATTGTGGGCAAGGTGGAATTCGGAAACTCCACCCTTTCGTTCAACCAAGTCAAAAGGTGTGTTCTTCATTCAGCGTTCGACGTTAACGGAAACAGAGGTGCTCTAGAAATCGAAAAAGTCTCCGTCAAACACATCCCCGAGCTGACGCATCATCGCCGTCGACAGCGCCGCCGAGACGCCGGTCATGATCATTGAACCTCGTGTCCGTCCCACCAGATACCCGACAACACCAACACCGATCACCGACATGACGGGATGACGACCGACCGTGGCCCGCCAGTCCACCGTTGACGGCACCAGGGTGTCCAGAATGGCGTCTGCATCCAGGCGACGGGGCTTGGTCTCCTCGTCACTCGGTTGTTCAACATCATCGATGTGGTTCTCGAATTCATCATTCTCAAAAACATCGGTCAGAGACGGATCGTCCATGCTTCCTCCCGGTCCGCTTCTTCAGTCACGAGGTCTGGTGACGTATCCAACCAGGAACCCTGTCGCCAAAGCGATCAATACCGATTTGCCGGGGTTTTCGCGAATATAGTCCAGGACCTGGTCACTCTTTTCCTTGAAGTCAATCTCGGCGACCTTCTCACGGACCCGTGTATAGATTTCCCGGCTCTTCTGCGCAAGCTGGTCATATTGTTCCTTGGTCGTCTCGTACATGGCTTCGGCCTGCTCTTTGGTCTTGGCAGCCATGGAATTCATCTTGACCTTGGCCTCCGCCATGTGGCGCTTGGCATCTTCGAGGTGAATCCGAGTGCGTTCTGCTGCCTCGTGACCCCTCTCAACCGCTTTGCCGTAGGCGCTCTGCATCGTGGTCCGAGCTCCTTCGAGGGCCTTCTGGGCTTTTCCCAGGGCATCCTTGAATCCGCTCAAACCGCCATCCTGGTCAGCCACTACCTGGTCGATGACCGCATCAACACTGGGGGTTTTTTCGTCACTCATGCCGTCCTCCTCATCTTCAATAGCCACATGATTCTACACCGAAATCAGTCGGGATGGGCGGAACGGTCCTCGAAGAGCTCAAAAAGGTCTCATTGCCCGCCGTTGTCATTCCCAATCGGTCATCAGGTGATGCAATTTGCCGGTCAAGATCGGGGCCAATTCAGACGCCATGATCTTTTCAACTTCGTGCAGCCGATTGCGGCGCGAGGCATGCAATAGAACCAGGTGCCGGCATTTGAGGCGCGGCGCAAGCTCGAGAATGTCCGAAATGTGAAGGTGTCCGTAGGCCCGCGCTCGCTCGATGTCATCGGCCCCCCAGAATGAGCACTCCAGGAGCAGAATCTCGGCGTTGAGGGCCCTTTCGTTTTCGAACAGCCCAGGACCGGTGTCGGCGCCGTAGGCCAGCAGAGGACTGACGACTTCAGACGTAATAGGTATGCCTTCTTCTCTCAATGCTGCAAGTTCTGAAGGCTCGGCCCCAACCAGTTCGGGCAGGAGCCGTCTCCTGGTCCAAAGAACTCGACTGCCCAGAGTGGGAACCCAATGATCGGTGGCGAAAAACTCCAGGTTGCAGTCTTTCCTCAGAGTGTGGATGGCGCCGTCCGACACCGGCTTGAGGGTGACGTCGTAGGGCTTGCCCCCCTCGAGGCGGGCGTGAACAGCCAGCAACTCGGCAACATCCGGGGCCACATCCTCAGGCACGCAGAGTGTGGCAGGGCCCAACGAATTGAGGTATCGCTGGCTGGCCCAGTAGGCCAGGCCTCCCAGGTGGTCGACATGCCCGTGGCTGAGGCAGGCGGTTGTCACCGGGGGCAAGATCCGGTGTGCCCGACCGATATCCAGAGCCAACCGAAATTGGGGCAAGACCAGCAGCGTGCCCTCCCCGGCCCGTGAACCTCCGGTCAACATCAGGTCACCCCAGCTTGTGGGCAGTTTCAGTGTACGCAGTGTCACCGGAACCCGATGCCTCAATCGACCCTGATCAAGAAAAACGATGGTCTCGCCTTCTCCGATGGCAGGTCGGTCTTCAAGGTCCACTGACTGCCTGCAAGAAAATTCTCGTTGAACGATGTCTCGGCAGGCGCATTCAGCTGCGGTGAGGACAATTTAATCGTGAGGGTGTGGCGTCCGCTCGGGGCAATCAGTGTGCGTTTCACGGTGCCTGTCCCCTTGCGCTTGATGCCCAATATGCCCTTCCGGGAGAAGTCGAATGGAACTTCCTCAAGGCTCTCTCCGTCCAGCATCACCGTCAGATGGCCGGAGGTGAGCGGGCAGTCGAATCGGAGGTGGATTCTTACCAGACCTGGGGTGGGAACCGCCTGAGGCCGGGCCCGTGTCGGCTGTGTGGTTGAGGCAGGTTGTGTCCGTGCCGCGGGGACATTTCGACTGGTTCGGCGTCGTGCGGTTTCTTTCGCCCGCTCGGAAGCCAATTCCAGATAACTTGCAGCCAGTTGATGCCCGGCATCGATTTTGAGGGCCTGCTCAAATCGTTCGACGGCCGACCGGTACTCCTCCTGGCGGTAGAATTCCCGACCCTCAACTACCAGGACTTCCACCCGGTTTCGGTTGGCGAGGATGGTCTCTTCGACCTCCAGTGCACGATGGATCCTGGCGGCCAACACCCGTCCTCCGGGCGAAGCCGGGGCCTGATGCAGCGCCTGAAGGCAGAAAGTCTCGGCCGCCAGAACATCCCCGCGGCCCAATGCGTTTTGTGCCTGCAAGAAGGTCTTCACCGTCCAGTGGCGGCCCAGAACGGCCTCGTCCGAAGGAGCGGGCCAGGGGCCGCGATCGACCATCAGGCCCAGGACGACAGTTAACACCAGGGTGAGAAGCACACAGGCGGCAATCATTGCCCCCGCCCAACGCCCCTCGACATGCCAATTGAACCACTCGGGGACAGGGAGTTTTTTTAGCCGGAGGATCGCATTGAGAATGTCGTGTTTCGTCTCCGGTTCGGCCTTTGGTGCAGCCGCCTGACCAATGGCGGTCCGGCCTGCGTCGTCCTCGGATCGTGGCGTCATGGCACGTGCCAGGGCACCCAGAACCTCTGCAAGTTCTGCCCCGGTCTGAAACCTCCGGTCGGGTTCCTTTTCAAGACATTTCAAGACGATGGGGTTGAATGCCGCCGGGAGACCCGGGACGATCGTCGAGGGAATTGGGCAGGCATCTTTGGCGATCTTGAGCGTTACCTCGTGCATGTTGGCGCCCGGAAAGGGTCTGGTGCCGGTCAAGAGATTGAAGAGCACGACGCCAAGGGAAAAGAGGTCGGACCGGCCGTCAATATTCTTCCCCATGATCTGCTCGGGGGACATAAAGTTCGGAGTGCCGAGAAACTGTCCGTCAACGGTCAAGTTGGAGCTTTCGAGGCGTGCGACACCGAAATCCATCACCTTGGGTGACCCGTCGGTCGTCAGAACGATATTGGCCGGTTTGATGTCCCGATGAACAACACCGAGGTTGTGGGCGTAATCCAGGGCCAATGCTACTTCAGCAACAATGCGCGCTGCTTCGGCAGGATGAAGGCGTCGGTCCGGCCCCAGCATCTTTTTGAGATCTTGGCCCTTAATGAATTCCATGGCGATATAGACCAGGCCGGTGTCCGGACACTCGCCGACATCGTGGATCGTGACTATGCCCGGATGGTTGAGTCGTCCGGCGGCTTTGGCTTCACGGAAGAACCGTTCCCGAAATTCCTCTTCAAAATCGGGGTCGAGGTCAAGACGCAAGGTCTTGAGGGCGACGCGCCGATCAATGAGCGGATCCCGGGCCAGATAGACGACGCCCATGGCGCCCTTGCCCAGGGTGTCGAGAATTTCATACCGGCCGATTCGTTCGTGAGACACGGCGCTATTGTAGCGATTCTCCAGGAGAATCGCTTATAACACCCCGCGGCGTCTTTGATCCCTCTCGATCGAGTCGAAAAGGGCCTGGAAGTTGCCTTCACCAAAGCTCTTGTGGTTTTTGCGCTGAATCAGTTCGATGAAAATGGGGCCGAAGAGATTCTTAGTGAAGATCTGCAACAGGTAGCCGTCGTCGTCTCCGTCGATCAGAACGTTGTGGCGGTGAATGCGCCCACGGTCTTCGGTGACGTTGGGCACGCGGTCGTAGACCGTCTCGTAGTAGTCGTCTGCAATGTCCAGGGTTTCGATACCGCTGCCTTCGAGTTTGTCGAGGGAGGCCAGCAGGTCTGACGACAAGAACGCCAGGTGCTGAATGCCGGGGCCGTCGTACTCCCGCAGATACTCTTCTATCTGGCTCTTTTCCTCGGTGCCCTCGTTGATCGGAATGCAAAAGCCCCCGGCCGGGGACTGGAGGGCGTAAGACTTCAGGCCGGTCTCTTCGCCCTTGATGTCAAAATACCGGACCTCGGTGAAACCGAAGACACCTTTGTAAAAATCGGCCCACTCCTGCATCGTGCCCTTGAACACGTTGTTGGTCAGGTGGTCGATCATCAAGAAGCCCTTGTCCTCAACGATTTCAGGCTCTTCGAGGTCAATGTATTCGGAGGCGTAGGGCGAACCACGTCGGCCGAATGTCTCGATGAAGTAGATCAGGCTGTCTCCGATACCGTAAATGGCCGGGACATTCAGACATTTGGTCTCGGCGTCCGCGTCGTAACGCCGGGCCCCGTTGTCCAGAGCCCACTCCATCGCCAACTCGGCATTGTCCACACGCCAGCCCATCGAACATATAGAAGGCCCGTGCCGCTCGCCGAAACTCCCCGCAAAGGTGTCCGGTTGGCGATTGAGAAGGAAACGGATGTGGTTCTGCTCATAGTAGTCGATCGCCTGAGCTGAGTGCTGCATCACCTTCGAAAAGCCGAATGCCTTGAAGGTCCGGTCCATGAAATCAGGGTCGGGGCCGCAGAATTCGACGAATTCGATGCCTCGAAGGCCGGCGGGGTTTCGTTCAGTCGTCATGATCACTCCTTTGTCATCCACGATTTCCAGTAATTGCGGACTTCAGCAGATGCCGCTTGCGGCGTCGGATTCAGTGGGTGGCGGGTATCAACCATGACCGCCTTCTCGTTGGTATGGGTCTTATCCTTGGCGGCCTCGACGGCGCTGGGGTGTGGACCGTGGTGAATACCCTGGCCATGGAAGGTCACCATGCCCGGTGAAATCCCGCCGCGACTGAAAAACTCACCCTCGTGATAGAAGAGCACTTCGTCGTAGTCGATATTGTTGTGGAAAAAGGGCACCTTGAGGGCTCCGGGATCACCGGTTTCCAGGGCGCGGGGCAAGAATGTGCAGATGACGACGTTTTGCATCAAGAACGTGATGTGGGCGGTCGGCGGCATGTGGTAGCGCTCGGACATGATCGGCCGGATGTCACGGATATTCAGCTGCCATACAGTGAGATCGCCCTTCCACCCGACAACGTTGAGCGGGTTGAAGGGATAGGTGATCGTCGAGATCCGGCCCTGGCGCTGCACCTTGAGCCTGAAGGAGCCCTCGTCCGAATGGCGCTCGGGCGCCGGTTCGGGCACCTTGATGACTGAAGGATCGAACAGGGCGTGCTGTCCGGCAATGCCCCGGTCGGGGATCTCGACCTCACCCGTGGACTGGATGATCAGCAGGGCGGTCTCTTCGGCCGGCAAAAGACGGTAGACCGTGCCCCTGGGAATGACCAGGTAGTCGCCTTTTTCATAGGTCAAAGGCCCGAAGTCGGTTTCGATCTC